>JANMWQ010000618.1:0-2797 GCA_031394085.1 Rhizobacter sp.
GACCGTGACTTCGCCGACGATGCCGCGGTCGCGCCCGCGCACGATGCCGCCGGCCACGATCACCTCGCAATCGGGGTTGCCCGACAGGCTCGCCGCGACGTTCAGGTTATTCGTGATCACGCGCAGGCCCTTGTGGTGCAGCAGTTCGCGCGCGATCGCCTCGGTGGTGGTGCCGATGTTGAACAGCAGCGAGCAGCCAGCCGGCACGGCCGCCGCCACCGCGCGCGCGATGCGCTGCTTCGCAGCTTCGTTGAGCAACTGGCGCTGCAGGTACTCGATGTTCTCGGTGGTCGAACTCGGCACGCGCACGCCGCCATGAAAGCGCGCCAACAGGCCGGCGTCGGCGAGCAGTTTTACGTCGCGCCGCACGGTTTGCAGCGTGACGCTCAAGCGCTCGGCGAGCGCCTCGACCGACATCGAAGCGCGCGCGCGCACCTCGTCGAGCAGCAGGGCCTGGCGCGGATTCGGGGTCATGGTGGACCAGCGTATCGAAGCGATTTCGAGGCGCCATCGCGGTTACCCCGCTTGCGCTTTGTGAATTGATTTGCTAAAAATGGAACGCAGACAAACATAAAACGAACCCAAACGAACCGCAGAATGTTCTCGCGCGTTCGATTCGACCGTTTAATTCCACCCCAACCCGAGGAGACCGATTGATCCCGAACCGTCCGCCCGGCGCGCCGCAAGGCGCGTCAAGCACAGCCCGCAGCGCGTCGCCCGATGCCTGCGACGTGCTCGTGGTCGGCGGCGGCATCAACGGCGCGGGCATCGCCCGCGATCTGGCCGGGCGCGGCCGCAGCGTCGTGCTGTGCGACAAAGACGACCTCGCGCAACACACCTCGTCGTCGAGCACCAAGCTGATCCACGGCGGGCTGCGCTACCTCGAGTACTACGAATTCGCACTCGTGCGCAAGGCGCTGGCCGAGCGCGAGCTGCTGATGCGCAGCGCCCCGCACATCATGTGGCCGCTGCGCTTCGTGATGCCGCACGATCCCGGCATGCGACCGGTCTGGATGATCCGCGCCGGCCTGTTCCTGTACGACCACCTCGCCAAGCGCGAAGTGCTGCCCGGCTCGAAGACGATCGACCTGCGCGCGCACCCGGCCGGCAAGCCGCTCAAGCCGGTGTTCACCAAGGGCTTCGTCTACTCCGACGGCTGGGTCGAAGACGCGCGGCTCGTGGTGCTGAATGCGATCGATGCCGTCGATCACGGCGCGACCGTGCTGACGCGCTGGCGCTGCGTCGAGGCGCGGCGCGAAGCCGATGCATGGCAGGTGCGACTCGAAAGCCTCGAAGGCCAGCAGCGCCGGCTCACGGCCAAGGCGCTCGTCAACGCGTCCGGCCCGTGGGCCGCGCAGTTCCTGAGCGAGCACGCGCATGTGCCGCAGGTCAAGGCGCTGCGGCTCGTCAAGGGCAGCCACATCGTCGTGAAAAAACTCTTCGACCACGACCACGCCTACATTTTTCAGAACCCCGACAAACGCATCATCTTCGCGATTCCCTACGAGCGCGACTTCACGCTGATCGGCACGACCGATGTCGAGCTGCAAGGCGCGATCGACTCGGCGCAGATCGATGCACAAGAGACGGCCTACCTGTGCGAACAAGCGAGCCGCTATTTCGCAGCGGCCGTGACACCGGCCGATGTCGTCTGGAGCTATGCCGGCGTGCGCCCGCTGCTCGACGACGCCTCGGGCGACCCGGCTGCCGTGACGCGCGACTACTCGCTCGAACTCGACACCGCCGCTGCGCCGCTGCTCACCGTGTGGGGCGGCAAGATCACGACCTTTCGCAAGCTCGCCGAAGAAGCTGCCGATTTGCTGCCCGCGCCGGCCGCGCAGCTCGGCGCGTCTGGCAACGCCCGGGGCCAAGGCCCCTGGACCCGCGATGCGCGCCTGCCTGGCGGCGACCTCAGCGCCTGGATCGGCCCGGCGCAGCGGCCTGACACCGACTTCACCCGGTTCGAGGCGGCTGTCGGCAAACGCTACCCGCAACTCGACCACGCGACCCGCCATCGCCTTGCCCGCGCTTACGGCGACCGCATCACGAAAGTCATCGGTGACGGCAATCTCGGCGCCGAAGTCGCGCCGACGCTGTTCGAGGCCGAGTTGAATTACCTGCACGACCACGAGTGGGCCCGCAGCGCCGACGACGTGCTTTGGCGCCGCAGCAAGCTCGGCCTGCACCTCACGCCGGCGCAGCGCGCAGCGGTCGCCGACTGGTGCGCCGCGCACTGGCCCGATGCGATCGCGCCCGCCGCGCCCACCGCATCCGCCGCACCCCGCACCCCGGAGCCCACATGGAACTGAAGCTCGAACGCATCGAGCAACGCGTGGGCGCCAACGCCTGGCTGTACCCGCTCGACCTGACCCTCGTGCCGCGCGCCGTGACCGTGCTGCTCGGCGCCACGCAGGCGGGCAAGACCACGCTGATGCGCGTGATGGCCGGGCTCGACGCACCGTCCAAAGGCCGCATGCTCGCCGACGGCGTCGACGTGACCGGCCAGCCGGTGCGCCAGCGCAATGTCGCGATGGTGTACCAGCAATTCATCAACTACCCCTCGCTGACGGTCGCCGACAACATCGCCTCGCCGCTGAAGCTGCGCAAGGAGGCGATGGGCAAGCGCGACATCGCAGCGCGCGTCGTCGAGCTCGCTACGAAGCTGCACATCGAGCCGTTCCTGAAGCGCCTGCCGGCCGAGTTGTCGGGCGGCCAGCAGCAGCGTGTCGCGCTCGCCCGCGCGCTCGCCAAGAACGCGCCGCTGATGCTGCTCGACGAGCCGCTCGTGAACCTCGAC
>JANMWQ010000400.1:0-2051 GCA_031394085.1 Rhizobacter sp.
CCCATCATCCGAGGCTCGAAGAATGCCTTGTGAGGAATGTATGGACTTTCTGTATCTGGGCGCCGCTGGCGTGATGGCGCTCGCGCTGTTCGGCCTCGTTACCGCATGCGACAAGCTGGGAACGCGCAAATGACCTGGGTCTATTGGCTCGGGGGCGCCGCAGCGGTCGGTTTGCTCGTCTACCTGTTCTACGCGTTGTTCAACGCCGAGGAGTTCTGATGAGCTCCCAAGCCTGGATTCAACTCGTCGTCTTCCTGCTTGTGCTGGCGGTCATTGCGTGGCCGCTGGGTGCTTGGCTCGCGGCTGTGGCAGACGGCCGCCTTCTGCGCTGGCTCGCACCGGTTCGCAGCATCGAAGCCGGCCTGTACAAGATTGCCGGCGTCGATGCCGGCACCAGCATGGCCTGGAAGCAATACGCCCTCGGCCTGCTCGCCTTCAACGTGCTGGGTGTCATCGCGGTCTATGCGCTGCAACGCCTGCAGGGCGTGCTGCCGCTGAACCCGCAAGGCATGGCCGGCGTCGGCCCCGACTCGTCGTTCAACACCGCCATCAGCTTCGTCACCAACACCAACTGGCAAGGCTACGGCGGTGAGTCGACGATGAGCTACCTCACGCAGATGCTCGCGCTGACCGTACAGAACTTCCTGTCGGCCGCCACCGGCATTGCGGTGGTCTTCGCGTTGATCCGCGGCTTCGTCGCCCGCTCGACAGGCGTGATCGGCAATGCTTGGGCCGACCTGACCCGCATCACGCTGTACGTGCTGCTGCCGCTGGCGCTGGTATTCGCGGTGGCGTTGGCCGGCCAGGGCGTGATCCAGAATTTCGACGCCTACAAGGACGTGACGACGCTGGAAGTCAACGCCTACCAGACCCCGAAGAAAGCCCCCGATGGTCAGCCTCTGAAAGACGACAAGGGCAACGCGGTGATGGAGGACCAGAGGGCGACGACGCAGTCGATCGCGATGGGCCCGGTCGCCTCGCAGGAGGCGATCAAGATGCTCGGCACCAACGGTGGCGGCTTTTTCAACGCGAACTCGGCGCACCCGTTCGAGAACCCGACGCCGCTGACGAACTTCATGCAGATGCTGGCGATTTTTCTGATTCCCGCAGGCCTCGTGTTCGCGTTCGGCCGGTTGGTCGGCGACATGCGGCAGGGCTGGGCGGTGCTCGCGGCGATGACTTCGCTGTTCGTCGTCGCGGTGTCGATCGTGACGCCGGCCGAGCAGGGCGGCAACCCGCAGTTCACCGCGCTCGGTATCGACCAGGCGCAGTCCGCGCTGCAGTCGGGCGGCAACATGGAGGGCAAGGAAGCGCGCTTCGGCATCGCTGCCACCACGCTGTTCGCTGCGATCACGACGGCCGCGTCCTGCGGCGCGGTCAATGGCATGCACGACTCGTTTATGCCGCTCGGCGGTGCGGTGCCGATGGTGTTGATGCAGCTCGGCGAGGTCGTGTTCGGCGGCGCCGGCTCGGGCCTGTACGGCATGCTGATCTTCGCGATCCTCGCCGTCTTCATCGCCGGGCTGATGATCGGCCGCACGCCGGAGTACCTGGGCAAGAAGATCGAATCGTTCGACATGAAGATGACCTCGATCGCGATCCTCGCGACGCCGATTCTGGTGCTCGCGGGCACCGCATTGGCGGTCGTCGCCGAGGCCGGCAGGGCCGGCATCGCGAACCCCGGCGCGCACGGTTTCTCGGAGATCCTGTACGCGCTCAGCTCGGCTGCAAACAACAACGGCAGTGCGTTCGCGGGGCTCTCGGCGAACACGCCGTTCTACAACGCGCTGCTCGCGGTCGCGATGTGGTTCGGCCGCTTCGCGGTGATCGTGCCGGTGCTGGCGATCGCCGGCAACCTCGCCGCCAAGAAGCGCCTCGCGGTGACCCCCGGCACGCTGCCCACGCACGGTCCGCTGTTCGTCGTGCTGCTGCTCGGCTCGGTGCTGCTCGTCGGCCTGCTGAACTACGTGCCCGCGCTCGCGCTAGGGCCTGTGGTCGAGCATTTCATGTTGTGGTCCGGCAAGTGAGCCGATTCATCAGCCTCTTCGAGT
>JANMWQ010000420.1:0-3635 GCA_031394085.1 Rhizobacter sp.
GGCTGCCGCCGCGTCCGCCGCTGCCCTGGCCTCCGCCACCACCACCACCACCACCGCCCCCGCGGTTCTTGCGGTGGAAGGCATCGGCACCGAACACACCAAGTGAGGTCTGCAGCGGATCGGGCTGCTTCGGCCCGCCGCCCTGCCCGCCGGCGCCGCGTTTCGGGCTCGGCGCCGGGCCGCTGCCGCCAGCGCCGAAGCCACCGCCGCCGCCGTTGCGAAAGCCGCGCCCGCCCACGGGGCTGCGCGGGTTCGAGACGAAGCGTTTGTCGAAGGTCTGCTCGAGCGGGTTCGGGATCGATGCCGGATCGAAATCGATGTCTTCGTCGTCGTCGCGCCGGTCAGTGTTGCGGTCGACCACGCCTTCGTTCGCGAAGTTTTGCGGCGCTTGCGCCGGTCCATCGCGGCGCGGGCCGCGCTGGCGATCGTTGTTCTGTTGGCGTCCGCCTTGTCGGTCATTGCGTTGCTGCGGCTGTTGCTGGCCCCCCTGGCGCGGCTCGTTGCCGCCGCTGTTGTTGCGGCCGCCAGGACCGCCCGGACGCTGGTTGGTGTTGTCGTTCTGGCGTTCAGCGCGCGGCGCGCCTTCGCCGCTCGCGAGGCGCCGGATCATGCGCACGTCGCCCTCTTCGAGGTCGACCCACACACCGCGCTTCAGTCCGAACGGCAACACCACCGTGCCGTAGCGGATGCGGATCAAGCGGCTCACCGTCAGTCCGCAGGTGTCGAACAACTTGCGCACCTCGCGGTTGCGGCCTTCGGTGATGACGACGCGGTACCAATGGTTCGCGCCATCACCGCCGCCGTCGACGATCGACTTGAAGCTCGCCTTCTGACCCTCGACGTCGACGCCTTCGAGCAGACTCGACTTGTGTGCTTCGGTCAACGTGCCGAGCAGCCGCACCGCGTACTCGCGCTCGACGCCGAAACGCGGGTGCATCAGTTGGTTCGCGAGCTCGCCCGAGTTGGTGAACAGCAGCAGGCCTTCGGTGTTGATGTCGAGCCGGCCGACCGATTGCCACTTGCCCTGCTGCAGGCGCGGCAGGCGGCGGAACACGTTCGGGCGGTTCTGCGGGTCGTCGTGCGTGACGATCTCGCCGACCGGCTTGTGGTACGCGATGATGCGCGGCGGCGGCGGCACGATGCGCAGCTTCACCGGCTTGCCCTTGATCTGCACACGGTCGCCGAAGGAAACGCGCTGGCCGACATGCGCCGGCTCGCCATTGACCTGCACGTGGCCGTCGGCGATGAGGTCTTCCATGTCGCGGCGCGAGCCGATGCCCGATTGCGCGAGCACCTTGTGCAGCTTCGGCGCGTCGGGTTCGGGCAGCAACACGCGCTTCGGCGCAGCCGGGTCGTCGTCGGCGACGTCGACTTCGGCTTCGAGTTCGAGTTCGGCCTCGGGTTCGGGTTCGCCGTTGACGTCGAACTCGCCCGACAGCACCTGTGCGAACAGCTCGCCGGTTTCGACCGGCGCTGGCGGTGCGGCATTTGCTAAAAGTCTGTCTTCGCCCGCCTCGGTATTCGCCGCATCGCCCGCCTCGCCGCGTTCACCGCGCTTGCGATCACGCCGACCGCGACGCCGGCTGCGCGGGCCGTCGCCGGCTTCGAGGTTTGCGCTTGCAGCATCGGCGTCGACGCCGCCTTCGGTCGCTGCCGCGTCGACGGACGGTGCGGCTTCGGCGGCCGCCTCCGCGACGGACGCAGACGCTTGCCGCGGCGTCGGTATCGGCGTCGGCGTCGGCACGGTTTCGACAGCTGCGGTCACCGCAGCCTCGTCGATCGGCGTCGCGCTCGCGGCCGCACGGCGGCGCTTCGGCTTGGCCGCCGGTTCGTTCGCAGGCGCATCGGCCACGGCCGGCGTCTCAGCCAGCCCCTCTGCCGTCACCAAGACAGCCTCCTCGCTCGCCTTCGTCGTGCGACGCTTGCGCACCGGCTTTGCAGGCGGCTCGGCGCCGTCGGGGGTGGCGATTTCCGCGTCGGGCGGCAGCGAAGTTTCAGGATTGACGTTCATTCAGGGGTTCCATCGGGGCGGCATCCGCCGCAGGCTCGTCGGGGAGGTCGGAAGAAATCGGAAGACTCGGCACGGCGCTCACGGCGCCTTGTTCAACAGGGCACTCTGCGGGCGCGTCAAAATCGGCCGGCGCATCGAGCAGCGAAGCCTGGTCGGGCACCGCGCCGGCAAGTTGCGCGGCGTCGGGCATCGCCCCCGCCAGCAGCGGCAATTGTTCGAGGCTGGCGAGGCCCAGGTCATCGAGGAACTGCCGGGTGGTCGCGAGCAGCGCCGGGCGGCCCGGCGACTCGCGGTAGCCGATCGCTTCGACCCAGCCCCGATCTTCGAGCTGCTTGACGATCTGGCTCGCGACCGTGACGCCGCGGATGTCTTCGATGTCGCCGCGTGTGACCGGTTGGCGGTACGCGATGATGGCCAGCGTTTCCATCACGGCACGCGAATATTTTGGCGGTTTTTCGGGGTTGAGCCGGTCGAGGTACTCGCGCATCTCGGGTCGGCTTTGCAGGCGCCAGCCGGTCGCCAGCGCCACGAGCTCGACGCCGCGGCCGTCCCATTCACGCGTCAGCTCATCGAGCATCGAACGCAGGGTGTCGGCGCCGATTTCGTCGGCGAAGAGAACGCGCATGTCGCGCAACGGCAGCGGCTGGCTTGCGCAGATCAGGGCGGTCTCGAGGACGCGCTTGGCATCCTGGCTATTCATGGGCTTCGTTCACATCCTCGGCCGGCAGACCCGGCTGGTATTCGACTGACATCGGTGAATCAGTGCGTTGGTGGCTCGTTGCTCGCGGAAAACGCCCGGCCGGTTCAGCATGGGCGTCGCGTTTCGCGGCGGGAGCACTTGGCAAGTGGGTGACGCTTCTCGCGTCGATCCGGTTCGGGGCACCCTGGGTGCGCGGCTCACTTTCCGAAGGGCTTCGTCGCTGGTCGTTGACCGGGGGCACCGCGACGTGCCTACCCGAGGCACTCCGAGATACCGCCGCGAGGGTCGGCTTCAGAAAGAATTGCCCGCATTGTACCCAAGGTCGCCCGGCCCGCGAGCGCTATCGCGTGTCGTCGCCCGCCACGTTGCGCCATGCCGACGCGAAATCGGCTGGCGGCGCCGCATCGAACGACGCCGCCTCGCCCGACACCGGGTGCACGAATGCCAGTCGCGTGGCGTGCAGCGCCTGGCGCGTCATCCCGAGCGCAGGACGGCCGCCATAGACCGCATCGGCCACCAGCGGGTGGCCGCGCGAGGCCAGATGCACGCGGATCTGGTGCGTGCGACCGGTGTGCAGCGTGCAGCGAAGCGCGCTGAAGCCGTCGGCACGCGCGATTGCCAGCACGTCGGTTCGGGCTGGTTTTCCCGAGGTCACGATCGCCATGCGCACACGTGCCTGCGGGTCGCGGCCGATCGGCGCTTCGACACTGAACTGCACTGGAAAGACCTCGCCTTGCGAGATCGCGAGGTACTCGCGATGCACTTCGCGCGCTGCGATTGCGCGCGACAGCGCGGTCAGCGCCGGCAAGGTCTTGCCGACGACCATCAGACCCGAGGTGTCCTTGTCGAGCCGGTGCACGATACCGGCGCGCGGCAGGCTGGCGGCGCCGCGGTGGTGCGCCAGAAGCGCATTCAGCAAGGTGC
>JANMWQ010000444.1:0-5755 GCA_031394085.1 Rhizobacter sp.
GCCGCTTTTGGCGATCGCGCCGAGGCTCTTCTCGAGGATGGTCGTCAGGCCACCGGCCTTGTTGCCGGCCGAAGGGTTGTTGTCCATCTGCTGGTCGTTGCGCGCGGTGTACTGCTCCCACCACTGGATGCGTGCGATCAGTTTGTCGGCGATCTGCGGGGTGACGGCGCGGCGCGTCAGCAGGTGCTCGCCGCCGTAGATCTCGGGCGTCTCGGAGAGGATCGCGGTGCCGCCGTGGCGCACGAGGCGGTCGACCGCGGCACCGAGCGCCGGGTTCGCGCTGATGCCGGAGTAGCCGTCGCTGCCGCCGCATTGCAGGCCGACCATGATGTGCGCCGCACTCACCGGCTCGCGCTGTGCGCGGTTCGCGTCTTCGAGCAGCCACTGCACCAGTTCGATGCCGTGCGCGACGCTGTTGCGCGTACCGCCGGTCTCTTGAATGTTGAAGGTGTGGAACTGCGTGCCGACGCCGTTGTGTTGGCCCAGACCTTCCTGCGCCATCAGCCCCGAAATCTGGTTCGTCTCGCAGCCGAGGCCAACGACCAGGATGGCTGCGAAGTTCGCGTGCTTCGCGTACCCGCCGAGCGTGCGCCGCAGCACCTGCAGCGGCTCGCCGGCGCTGTCGGTCGCGCAGCCGGCGCCGTGCGTCAGCGCGATCACGCCGTCGACGTTCGGATATTCGTCCAGCGCTTCGGGGTGGATGTCGCGCCGGAAGTGATCGGCGATCGCGCGGGCGACCGTCGCCGAGCAGTTCACCGAAGTCAGCACACCGATGTAGTTGCGCGTCGCGATGCGGCCGTCGGCGCGCACGATGCCCATGAACGTGGCCGGCGTGTCGACGAACCGGGTCGGGTGCGTGTCGGTGCTGGCCGCGCAGTCGCGCGCGAAGCTGCTGAACTCGAGGTTGTGCGTGTGCACGTGCTGGCCCGCCGCGATGGCCTGCTTCGCGGTGCCGATGATTTGGTTGTAGCGCCGCACCGGCGCGCCTTGCGCAATCGCGCGCACTGCGATCTTGTGGCCCGGTGGCACGAGGCCGATCACGGTCACGCCCTCGCTCGCCAGCAGCGTGCCGCCGACGAGCTGATGCCGTGCGATCACGACATCGTCGGCGGGGTGGATGCGGATCACGAGCGGGTCGGTCATGGTGCGCTCAGCCGTCGATCAACGCCGGGTCCCACGCGAAGACGCGCTGGTCTTGCTGGCCCAAGCCTTCGATGCCGAGGCGCATCGTGTCGCCCGCCTTCAGGTACCACGCGCTCGGCTTCTGCCCCATGCCCACGCCGGGCGGCGTGCCGGTGCTGATCAGGTCGCCGGGCATCAGCGTCATGAAACGGCTGATGTAGCTCACGAGGTGAGCCACACCGAACACCATCGTCTTCGTGCTGCCGTTCTGCACGGTCTTGCCGTTGACGTCGAGCCACATCGAAAGCGCCTGCGGATCGGGCACTTCGTCGGCCGTGACCAGCCACGGGCCGACCGGGCCGAAGGTGTCGCAGCCCTTGCCCTTGTCCCAGGTGCCGCCGCGCTCGATCTGGTACTCGCGCTCGGAGATGTCGTTGACGACGCAGTAGCCGGCGACAAACTTGAGCGCATCGGCCTGCGTCACATAGCGCGCCTTGCTGCCGATGACCACGCCGAGCTCGACTTCCCAGTCGGTCTTGACCGAACCCTGCGGAATCACGACCGGGTCGTTCGGGCCCATCAGCGCACTGATCTGTTTCGTGAACAGCACCGGCTCGGCTGGCACCGGCAGGTTCGATTCGGCCGCGTGGTCGGCGTAGTTCAGGCCGACGCAGATGAACTTCTGCATGCCGCTCCACGGCACCGCGATGCGGCCCGGGTTGGCCACCACCGGCAATTCCGCAACGTCGATCTCGCGCAACCGCTGCAGGCCGTGCGGCGTCAGCGTGTGTGCGGTGATGTCGACGAGCTCGCGCGACAGGTCACGCACCACGCCCTGGGCGTCGACGATTGCCGGCTTTTCTGCGCCCTTGGCGCCGTATCGCATCAACTTCATGGGTGCTTCCTTGTGGGTGAATTCAGAGGATCAATTCGACCAGCCGCCGTCGATGATTTGCGCGGTGCCGGTCGTGAAGGCGGATTCGTCGGAGGCGAGGTAGACCGCGAGCGCTGCGATCTCGGCCGCCGTGCCCACGCGCCCCATCGGCTGGCGCGAGACGAACCAGGCTTCGGCTTGCGCGACGGTCTGGTCGGTCGATTGGGCGAGCGCGGCCATGCGGTCGCGCAACGAGGGAGATTCGACCGTGCCCGGGCAAATCGCGTTGCAGCGCACGCCCTTGGTGATGAAGTCGGCCGCGATCGATTTGGTCATGCCGATCACCGCGGCCTTGGTCGCGCCGTAGACGAAGCGGTTCGGCGCGCCTTTGATGCTGCCGGCGACCGAGGCCACGTTGATGATCGAGCCATTGCCTTTGCCGGCCGCTGCCGATTCGAGCATGGCCGGCAGGAACGCGCGCGTCATGCGGTACATCGCGCGCACGTTGAGGTCGAACGAGAACTCGAACGCGCGTTCGTCGCAGTCGAGGATCGTACCGGCGTGCACATAGCCGGCACCGTTGAACAAGATGTGCACCGCGCCGGCGGCCTGCGCCGCGGCGGTGACCGCGTTGGCATCGGTCACGTCGAGCCGGCGCGTCTCGCAGCCGGTGGCCTGGGCCAGCCCGGCGAGCAGCGCTTCGTCGATGTCGGTCGCGATGACGCGTGCGCCTTCGCGCACGAAGGCCTCGGCGGTGGCGCGGCCGATGCCCTGGCCGGCGGCGGTCACGAACGCGGTCTTGCCCTTCAGTCGGTTTGTCATGGGTTCGTCTCGGTGATAAAAAGTCGAAGGTCGGGGTCTTCACTCAGGCGGCCTTGCGGGCCGGTTTGCGACGCAGCGCGGCGGGCCGTTGCGCAGTGCGCGGGTCGGCGGCGCTGGCGATGTTGGCGGTGTAGCGATCGTGCGAACTCGACAGGTGCGCGGCCATCGCAGCGCGCGCCGCCTCGGGCGAGCGGCTCGCGATCGCGTGGATCACGGCGAGGTGCTCGGCGATGGCCTTGCGCCAGCTGCGTGCGGTCTCGAAGTGGTTGACGAGCAGCTCGGCGAGCGGGTTGTGGCGTTCGTCGTGCAGCTCGCCCACGATGCGCACCAGCACCGAGTTGTCGGCGGCCTCGGCGATGCGCACATGAAACAGCCGGTCGCCGCGCCAGGCCAGGTCGCCGGCGTCGACCTCTTGCTGCATCAGTGCGACGGCGTTGCGCAGACCGGCGATCTGCGCCTTCTTCATGTGCAGCGCGGCGTGGGCGGCGAGGCCGCTTTCGATCAGCTCGCGCGCACGAATCGTCTCGAGCGGCGCTTCGGCATTGAGGTGGCGGCGGCGCGGCGCGTCTGTGGTCAGCACGTAGATGCCCGAGCCCATGCGCACCTCGACCAAGCCCTCGACCTCGAGCGCGATCAGCGCTTCGCGCACCGAAGGGCGCGAGACCCCGAGCTGTTGCGCCAGATCGCGCTCGGGCGGCAGGCGCGAGCCGACCGCGTACTCGCCGCTCTCGATCAGCCCGCGCAGTTGCTCGGCGATCTGGCGATAGAGGCGGCGTGGCTCGATGGTCTGGATCGGCATGGGCAAACTGCAACGGCAACGACAACGGCTAGAGAAGGATCGAACGGTCAAGTGGCCTGACCAATTGCGACCGAGCGTAGTGGATGTGAAGCAAATCCGTCAACACGGTGTTTGCCCTCGTCACGGCCTGCGGGGTGCGCGCGGGTGTGGCGCGGTGGTGGCGCGGTGGTGGCTTCGCGCGCCGATGTGCGCGAAGCTGGAGACAATCGGTGCGCGCCGGCGCCCCGCCGACAACCCGAGCCTTCAAGCAACGCCATGGATCAGCCCCGCCCCGCCCCGCCCGCCGTGCTCGCTGAACCCGTGGCCGCGGCGCCGCCCGCGAAGCGCCGGCGCCGGCTCGGCAGCGGGGTCGCGGTCATTTGCCTCGCGCTGATCGGCGGGCTCGCCTGGTACCTGACCCACCGGCCCGCGGCGGCACCGGCCGGCGCGGTCGGCGCTGGCCCCGGTGCACCTGGTCCGGGCCCCGGCGGTGCGGGCGGGCGCGGTGGCGCCGGCGCCAGCACCGTCGGCATCGCGACCGCGAAGCAGGCCGAGATCCCGGTGACGATCGAGGCGCTCGGCACCGTCACGCCGGTGGCCAACGTGACGGTGCAGGCGCAGGTCTCGGGCGTGCTCACGCAGGTGTTGTTCAACGAAGGGCAGATGGTTCGGCGCGGCGATGTGCTCGCGACCATCGACCCGCAGCCGTTCCAGATCGCGCTCGCGCAGGCGACCGGTGCGCGCATGCGCGACGAAGCGCAGCTCGAAGCCGCGCGCGTCACGCTCAAGCGTTACCAGACACTGCTGACGCAGGACTCGATCGCGCGGCAGGAGGTCGACACGCAAGCCGCGCTCGTCAAGCAGCTCGAGGGCACGGTCGCGATCGACCGCTCGGCCGAGAACACCGCGAAGCTCGACCTCGGCTACGCGCGCATCGTCGCGCCGATCTCGGGCCGCGTCGGGCTGCGGCCGGTCGACGCCGGCAACTTCGTCGCGACCGGCAGCACCAAAGGCGTCGCGGTGATCACGCAGCTCACGCCGATCGATGTCGAGTTCGCCATTCCGCAAGACCGTGTGCCCGAGGTGCAGGCGCGCCTCAAGGCAGGCGCGCAGCTGCCGGTCGCCGCCTGGGACCGCACGCGCACCCGGCAGCTCGATACCGGCCTGTTCCTCACGCTCGACAACGCCGTCGACATGACCACCGGCACTGTCAAGGCCAAGGCGCGCTATGCCAACGCCGAAGGCAACTTGTTCCCGAACCAGTTCGTCAACGCGCGGCTGCTGCTGCGCACGATCGGCGCGGCGATCGTGGTGCCGGTGACGGCGCTGCGGCATGGCCCGAACGGCGACTTCGTCTACGTGCTGAAAGAGGGCAACACGGTCGAGCTGCGCAACGTGACCCGCGGCGAGGCGACGGTCGACGTTGTCGCGATCACGACCGGGCTCACGGCCGGTGAGCAGGTCGTCACCGAAGGCGGCGACCGGCTGAAGGACGGCGCGCGCGTGCAGACCGCGGTCGAGCGGCCGGCGGGTGCCGCGTCGGGCGCATCGGGCACATCGTCACCGGGGCGGCGGGCGTCCTCTGCGTCCTCTGCGCCTCTGCGGTGAAGCATTGATCCGATGAGCCCGTCACGCCCCTTCATCGAGCGCCCGGTCGCGACCTCGCTGCTGATGGTGGCGATCCTGCTCGCCGGGCTGGTGGGCTTCAGGTTCCTGCCGCTCGCGGCGTTGCCGCAGGTCGACTACCCGACGATCCAGGTGCAGACGCTCTACCCCGGCGCCAGCCCCGAGGTGATGAGCAACACCGTGACCGCGCCGCTGGAACGCCAGTTCGGCCAGATGTCGGGCCTCGACCGAATGAGTTCGACCAGCGCGGCCGGCGTCTCGGTCATCACGCTGCAGTTCACGCTCGGCGAGACGCTCGACGTCGCCGAGCAGGAGGTGCAGGCCGCGATCAACGCCGGCAGCTCGCTGCTGCCCGCCGACCTGCCCGCGCCACCGGTCTACGCCAAGGTGAACCCGGCCGACGCGCCGGTGCTGACGCTCGCCGTCACGTCCGACACGCTGCCCCTCACCGAGGTGCAGAACCTCGTCGACACGCGGCTCGCGCAGAAGATCAGCCAGGTCTCGGGTGTCGGCCTGGTCTCGCTCAGCGGCGG
>JANMWQ010000446.1:0-6372 GCA_031394085.1 Rhizobacter sp.
GTGCGCCAACTCGGTTTCGACACCCGCTTCATGCGCATCTGGGAGTTCTACCTCGGCTACTGCGAGGCGGCCTTTGCGACCCACAACACCAGCGTCATGCAGTTCACGCTGCAGCGAGATTGACAGGCCAGGCGGCAATGCTGTTCAGTTAAGCACTTCAACCCCGTTCGCCCTGAGCTTGTCGAAGGGCTCAGCCCGAACGGTTGAGCAAACAGATTTGGGTCAAACGTCGAGCCAGGCGACGAGTTCGTTCAGGTCGCGCACGACGCAATCCGCGCGCGCCGTGCCGGCCGGCATCGACACATCGCCTTCGCGGCGCACCCACGCGCTGCGCAAACCCGCAGCATGCGCGCCGGCCACGTCGAGCACCCAGTCGTCGCCGATGTGCAGCACCTCGTGCGGTGCTGCGCTCACCAGGCGGCACGCCTCGTGAAAGATGCGCGCGTCGGGCTTGGCCGTGCCGAACTCGCGCGCCGACACCGTCGCGATGAAGTGGTCGGCCAAGCCGATGCTGTGCAAGTCGGCATTGCCGTTCGTCAACGCGACGATCGGCCAGCGCCGCGCGAGTGCTTCGAGCGCAGGCCGCGCATCGGCGTACAGCTCGACGCGGTTGCGCGCAGCGAAGAACACATCGAATGCCGGGTCGGCCAACGCCGCGTCGTCGCCGGCGAGCGTCAGGGCGCGCACGAGGCTCTCGCGGCGCATGCGCGTGAAGTCGTGGCCCCAATGCGGGTTCTCGGCCGCGACGGCCTCGCGCAGGCGGCGCAGCGCCGCCAGATCGAAGCGCCGTGCGGTGGCGTTGGCGTGCTGCACGAGCCACGCGTGCAGTTCGTGCTCGGCACGCTCGATCGCCGGCCAGACCGGCCAAAGCGTGTCGTCGAGGTCGAGCGTCAGTGCCTTGATGGCATCGCCGCGGCGCGTCGCCATCAGCGCATCCAGCCCTTGCGGCGAAAGTAGATCAGCGGCGCCGCCACCGAGGCGATCATCAGGCCGATCGCGAACGGGTAGCCGAGGTGCCAATCGAGCTCGGGCATGGCTTTGAAGTTCATGCCGTAGATGCTCGCGATCAGCGTCGGCGGCAGCAGCGCAACGCTCGCGACCGAGAAGATCTTGATGATCTTGTTCTGGTTGATGTTGATGAAACCGACCGTCGCATTCATCAGAAAGTTGATCTTGTCGAACAGGAACGTGCTGTGGCTGTCGAGCGAATCGATGTCGCGCAGGATCTGCCGCGCCTCTTCGAACTGCTCGGCGTTGAGCATGCGCGAACGCATCATGAAACTGATCGCGCGGCGCGTGTCCATCACGTTGCGGCGGATGCGGCCGTTCAGGTCTTCCTCGCGCGCGATCGCGTTCAGCACCTCGCCCGCGGCCTGGTCGTTCACCTCCTGCTTGAGCACCCGCGCGCTGACTTTCTCCAGGCTGTCGTAGATGCCTTCGAGGGCGTCGGCGCTGTATTCGGCGTCGGCGTCGTAGAGCTTGAGCAGCACGTCTTTCGCGTCGTCGATCAGCGCCGGCGTGCGCCGTGCGCGCAGACGCAGCAAGCGAAACACCGGCAGCTCTTCGTCGTGGATCGAGAACAGCACGTTGCTGAACAGGATGAAGGCCACCCGCACGTTGCGCGGGGCCTCGTCGTCGTCGATCAGGAAGTCGGAGCGGATGTGCAACTCGCCGTTGTCTTCTTCGTAGAAGCGGGCCGATTCTTCGAGGTCGTCGTCGACGGCGTCGTCGGGAATGGTCACGCCGAAGTGCTGCGTGATCCAGCCTTTTTCTTCTTCGGTCGGCGCGTCGAGGTCGACCCAGACCGGCTTCACGCGCGTCAACGCCTCGGCCAAATCGGCGAGGCTCTCGATCTCTTGCTGGGCGAGCCGGCCGTTGGCCAGCGTGAAGACATTGAGCATGGGGGCTCCGACGCAACGGGCGGGCGGAAAAGCGCGGGAGCGGACGCTCACCGAGAGTGACAAACTGCTGCGGACAATCTGGGCTGCAGCCTCGGATTATCGCATCCGACCCGACACGAGTTCTTGCCGCTCCCGCGTTGGAAAGTCCGCCCTTGTGAGCATCGGTGTCATCCGCTTGTCACGCGGGCTGAACGTGTGCACACTGGCTTCGACGGCCCCCATCGGCCGCCCTTCATCCCCGACATTCGTCCTCCCTCTTTCTCCCGCTCCCTCCACCCTGCAAAAGGAACCTCCATGAACCTGACGATCAGCGGTCATCACCTCGATGTCACCCCGGCTCTCAGAGAGTACGTACTCACGAAGCTGGAGCGCGTCACGCGCCACTTCGACCAGGTCGTCGACATCAACGTGCTGCTGTCGGTGGAAAAGCTGAAAGAGAAGGAACGCCGGCAGAAGGCCGAAGTCACGCTCCATGTGAAGGGCAAAGACATCTTCATCGAACAGACGAGCGAGGACATGTACGCCGCGATCGACCAGTTGATGGACAAGCTCGACCGCCAGGTCTGCCGCCACAAAGACAAGGTGCAGGATCACCACCACGCATCACCGAAGCGGATCGACACCGCGGCGGTCTGATTCCACATGCACAGAGCCAGGGGCGGCCCGCAAAGCCGCCCCTTTTTCATGGTCGGCCCGTTTCCCCGCATGCGGGGGGCCCGCGGGCCGTTGCTGCGGCGCAGCACCGCATGCACAATCTTGCATCGCACGGGCGCCGGGCTTGCCCCTGACGCCAGCATGCACTTCATAATTCGAGACCCGTCTTCCCTGCGGTCGCAGCGTCGATCGGGTACCGAACCTCTGGGCCCGCGCCACTGATGAATCGCCTCGCTGCCATCCTGCCTGCCAGCAACGTGCTGGTGGATGTCGACGCCACCAGCAAGAAGCGCGCTTTCGAGCATGCGGGCCTGGTGTTCGAGAACCAGCACGCGATCGCGCGCGCCACCGTCACCGACAACCTGTTCGCCCGCGAACGCCTCGGCTCGACCGGGCTGGGGCACGGCGTGGCGATCCCGCACGGGCGCATCAAGGGGCTGAAGAATCCGCTCGCCGCCGTGCTGCGGGTGCAGCAGCCGATCCCGTTCGACGCGCCCGACGACGAGCCCGTCGGCCTGCTGATCTTTCTGCTCGTGCCCGAGGCGGCAACGCAGCGGCACCTCGAGATCCTCTCCGAGATCGCCGAGATGCTCTCCGACCGCGAACTGCGCGAGCGCCTGAAGAGCGAGCCCGACGCAGCGACAGTGCACCAGCTGATCGCAAACTGGGAACCGCTGAAGTCGGTCGCTTGATGCGTCTCCCTGCCGGCGACATGCGGGCCGAGCGCCGGGCCGCCATGGGCCACGAAGAGGCCCACCTCGTGGCCCTCTGCCGGCCCGCACCCCCTCGGGGGGTGGTGCGGTATTCCGCACCGGGGGCTCCATGAAGCCGAGCGTCATCAGCGCGGAGGCGCTGTTCGAAGAGCATCGCGAGATCCTGCACTGGGAGTGGATCGCCGGTCACGCCCACCCCGAGCGCCGGTTCGACGAAGCCGCGGTGCGCAATGCGCAATCGGCCGCCGATCTGGTCGGCTACCTGAACTACATCCACCCGTATCGGGTGCAAATCGTCGGCCGGCGCGAGGTGGCCTACCTGAACCAGAGCACGCCCGAAGTGGCCGAGCGGCGCATCTCGCGCATCGTCACGTTGGAGCCGCCGGTGTTGATCGTGGCCGACGCCGAAACGCCGCCCGACAAGCTGGTCGCGATGTGCGACCGCGCCGACATCCCGCTCTTCACCACAGACGAATCCGCCGGCCACGTGATCGACGTCGTGCGCGGCTACTTGAGCCAACACTTCGCCGAGCGCACCACGCGCCACGGCGTGTTCATGGACATTCTCGGCGTCGGCGTCTTGATCACCGGCGAATCGGGCCTCGGCAAGAGCGAGCTCGGGCTGGAGTTGATCTCGCGCGGCCACGGGCTCGTGGCCGACGATGCGGTCGATCTTTACCGCGTCTCGCAGACCGGGCTCGAAGGCCGCTGCCCCGACCTGCTGTTGAACCTGCTCGAAGTGCGCGGCATCGGCCTGCTCGACATCAAGGCGATCTTCGGCGAGACCGCGGTGCGCCGGAAGATGCGGCTCAAACTCATCGTCCACCTGGTGCGCAAGGAAACGATGGACCGCGAGTTCGAGCGCCTGCCCTACGAGCCGCTGAACGAAGACATCCTCGACGTGCCGGTGCGCAAGACCGTGATCGCGGTCGATGCTGGGCGAAATCTGGCGGTGTTGGTCGAAGCGGCCGTGCGCAACACGATTCTTCAGCTGCGCGGCATCGACACCTACAAAGAGTTCATCGAACGCCACGCCAAGGCCATGCTCAAACCCGAGTGAATGGAGCCCCCGGTGCGGTGTACCGCACCACCCCCCAAAGGGGTCCGGGCCGGCTTGGGGCGGCCCGGCGCTCGGCCCGGCGCGCTCGACGAAAATTACTTCGCCCGATGCGGGCAGTTTTTTTTGGTGCAGGTGGCGTACAAGGCGAGCGCATGTTCCTGCAACTCGAACCCGCGCGTCTGCGCCACCGAGCGCTGGCGCTTCTCGATCTCGGCATCGAAAAATTCTTCGACCCGACCGCAATCCATGCACACGAGGTGGTCGTGGTGCTTGCCCTCGTTCAACTCGAACACCGCCTTGCCGGTCTCGAAGTGGTTGCGCGACAGGATGCCCGCCTGTTCGAACTGCAGCAACACGCGGTAGACCGTGGCAAGACCCACATCGGCGCCTTCGGCCAGCAGCATCTTGAACACGTCTTCGGCGCTCATGTGGCGCTGCGTGGTCTTCTGGAACATCTCCAGCACTTTGATGCGCGGCAGCGTGGCTTTGAGACCGCTGTTCTTGAGTTCGTCGGCGTGGGTCATGACGGGCATGTCGATCGGGCTCGGACGTCGGGTAAATCGCAGGCGGGAGGGGCGGATCGAGCGAAGGGTCAGCCGCTAGAATCGGCCGATCATATCGAGGTTGGCGCCCGTTTCCGGCACGCCGCATCCGCACCATGTCCCTGTCATCGTTTTTTTGTGCGCTCAGCGTCACGGCGTTCGCCGGCCTGAGCGGCTGCCAGTCCCTGCCGTCGTTGCCCAAGGTCGATTGGTCGGCAGACCGCTTTCTCGGCGTCGTCACGCCGTACCGGGTCGAGGTCGTGCAGGGCAACGTCATCACCAGCGAACAGGCCGGGGCGATCAAGCCGGGCATGAACCGCGCGCAGGTGCGCGACGTGCTCGGCTCGCCGCTGCTGGCAGACGTGTTTCACGTCGACCGCTGGGACTACGTCTTCACGATTCGCCGCCAGGGCACCGAGCCGCAATCGCGCCGCATCGTCGTGCTGTTCGCCGGCGACGTGTTCAAGAGCATTGATACCGGTGGCACGCTGCCGTCGGAACGCGAGTTCGTCGCATCGATCGACACCTTCCAGACCTCGCGCAACGCGCCCCCGCTGGAGCTGACGCCCGAGCAACTGAAGGCGCTGCCGGCGCCGCCCAAACCGGCGCCCGTCTCGGCCGAGCCGATCGGCCCGACCCGCGCTTACCCGCCGCTCGAACCCAATTCATGAGGGTCGCGGTGGCAGGCGCGCCTCTGAGAATCGCCGTCTCCGGCGCTTCCGGCCGCATGGGCCGCATGCTGATCGAGGCGATCGATGCTGCCGATGACCTGCAACTCGCCGGCGCGCTCGATGTTGCCGGCAGCCCGGCACTCGCCGCGGACGCCACCGCATTCCTCGGCCGCACCAGCGGCACGCCGATCACCGCCGACCTGCGTGCCGGCCTCGCGAATGCGCAAGTGTTGATCGACTTCACCCGCCCCGAAGGCACGCTCGCGCACCTCGCGGTCTGCCGCAAATTGGGCGTCAAGGCCGTGATCGGCACGACCGGGTTCAGCCACGCTCAGAAGGCGCAGATCGCCGAACACGCGCAGCACATCGCCATCATGATGGCGCCGAACATGAGCGTCGGTGTCAACGTCGTGATGAAGCTGCTCGATGTGGCCGCGCGTGCGCTGAACGAGGGCTACGACATCGAGATCGTCGAGGCGCACCACCGCCACAAGGTCGATGCGCCGAGCGGCACCGCGCTGAAGATGGGCGAAGTCGTCGCGGCGGCGCTCGGCCGCGACCTCAAAGACTGCGCTGTCTATGGCCGCGAGGGCGTCACGGGCGAACGCGACCCGTCGACGATCGGCTTCGCGACCGTGCGCGGCGGCGACATCGTCGGCGACCACACCGTGCTGTTCGCCGGCACCGGCGAGCGCATCGAGATCACCCACCGATCGAGCAGCCGTGTGACGTACGCGCAGGGCGCGCTGCGCGCCGCGCGCTTTCTCGCCGCGCGCGAGAACGGCCTGTTCGACATGAACGACGTGCTCGGCATCCGATGAACGCGAGCAA
>JANMWQ010000473.1:0-3166 GCA_031394085.1 Rhizobacter sp.
CTCGTTGCTCTTGGCGTCGGCCGCGGCCAGGCCGAAGCCCGACATGAAACCGTTGTGGCGCTGCGCGCCGACCGGGTGGCCGGGGAACAGGTCGAGCGTCGCGATCTTCACGGGCTTGCCGGCGAAGTTGGCCGCCACGGCGGCCCTGGCGTACTTGCCGATCAATTGACCGGCGGTGTAGTTGTTGGTCGCGAAGAGCGCGTCGGTCGCCTCCATCGGGTCGGCGGGGCTGTCGAGCGCGATGAACATCACGCCTTGCGCTTGTGCTCGTCTGATCGCCGGCACGATCGCCTTCGAGTCGTTCGGCGTGATCAGGATCGTCTTCGCGCCGCCGGCGATCATGTTCTCGATCGCGGTGACCTGGCCGGCGTTGTCGCCGTCGGCCTTGCCGGCCGCGCTCAGCAGCTTCGCGCCCTTGGCGGTGGCGGCGGCCTGCGCGCCTTCTTTCATCTTGACGAAGAAGGGGTTGGTGTCGGTCTTCGTGATCAGGCCGATCACCGGCGGGTCGGCCGCCTGCGCTGCCGCGCTCAGGCCGAGTGCGAGATGGGTCAGCGCGGTGGCCAGCGCGACGCGCGAGAAAGAAAAAGCGCGGGTCATGTTTGTCTCCTGTGGGGCTTGCGGCATTGCCGCTGGGGTGTAGGGCACCTCGTCGGGTGTGACGCGATTGTCGGCATCCCGATTTAATAAATCAACTGTATTTATTTATAGAAAACCCGCATGGGCGCTCATGGGCGGGCAATGCGACTGCCTCTGGCAAGTCAGGCCGCGCAGGCCCGCACCAGCAGCGCCACGTAGCCGCGCTCAGCCTCCACGCGGGCAGCGCACTGCTGCCGCGCCAGCAGCCGATGCGCCAGCGGCAGGTTCCAGCAGGGCACCTGCGTGAACATGTGGTGCTCGGCGTGGTGGTTGACCCAGTACGGCGCGACCAGCGCGCGCTCGATCCAGTTCGCGCGCGTGGTGCGCGCCTGGCGCAGCGGGTCTGCTTCGTTCTGCGGGATCAGCGCGTGCTCGGCGATGTTGCGAATGCGGCTGACCAGCGGCAGCCAGGTCGCCATCGGCAGCAACCACAGCGTGACCCAGACCCACCCACCGCCGGCGGCGGCAAAGATCGCCAGACCGAGCGCGTTGCCGAGCAGGAAGCGGCGGTCTTTTGCGAGCTCTTCGGCCAAGAGCGCGAGTGCGGATTCGCCCGGCGCGCGCGCCCGCAGGCGGTCGAGGCAGTGGCCGAAGCGCTGTTTCAAGAAGGTTTGCCCGGTCAGGTCGCGCAGCACCTTGCGCGCGAACGATGCGCGCGTGATCGGGAACGGCGCCGAGAGCACGAGGTCGGGGTCTTCGGTCTGCTGCACGAACCGGTGGTGCTGCAGGTGGTACGGGCGGTAGGCCGTCAGCGTGAACGAACACAACCAGTTCGCGACCCAGTCGTTGACCCGGCGATCGCGGTGCAGCAGCGCATGCGCGCCGTCGTGCATCAACACGAACAGGCCGAGTTGGCGCGTGCCGATCACGGCGATCGCGAGCGGGATCGTCAACGGCCACTGCGCGCCGACCCACATCGCAGCAAAGATCACGGCCCAGCAATGCGCGACCAGCCAGAGCCCGCGCCACGACGAACGTGCGCTCACGGCCGCCCATTCGTCGGCACTGAAAAAGTCGGTGGGCTGGGCGCGTGGGGCGGCGGCCATGATCGTGCCTTCGGTTCGGGATGCAGTTTCAACAACCATTGGCGACAATGCGCCGCTTCTTCGACGACTGTAGGGCAGCGCTGCCCGCCAACGCAAGGAAACGCGATGACACGATCGGCATGGGCTCTGGCTGCGGCGCTCGCCTCCGCGACGACGATCACGCCCGCGGCCACGCCGCCGCTGGAGGCGAGCGTCGAAGGGGGGCGCATCGGTGGTCAGCTCGACGGCGCGCTCGCCACTTTTCAGGGCATCCGCTACGCCGCGCCGCCGGTCGGTGATTTGCGCTGGCGTGCGCCGCAATCCGTCGCGCCGTGGCCAGGGGTCGAGTCGGCGCGCAAACCCGGTGCCGCGTGCATTCAGAAACCCGAGATGTCGATCGACAACGCCGGCGGCGACGTCCGGCCGATCGCCGAAGACTGCCTGTTCCTGAACGTCTGGGCGCCGGCTGGTGACGCCGGCGCCAAGCGGCCGGTGATGGTGTGGATTCACGGCGGTGCGCTGATCTTCGGCTCCGGCGGCACGCCGGTCTACAGCGGCGCGCCACTGGCCGCGCGCGGCGCCGTCGTCGTGACGGTCAACTACCGGCTCGGCGCGCTCGGCTTCTTCGCACACCCGTCGATCGCGGCGCCGGGTGGCGATGTCAACTTCGGCTTGCTCGACCAGATCGCTGCGTTGCGCTGGGTGCAACGCAACATCGCGGCCTTCGGCGGCGACCCGGGCAACGTCACGGTCTTCGGCCAGTCGGCCGGCGCCGAAAGCGTGCTCGCACTGTTCGTCTCGCCACTGGCGAAAGGGTTGTTCCACAAAGGCATCGCGCAGAGCCCGTACGGCATCCCGAGCCACACGCTGGCGAAGGCGCGCACGACGGCCGCGAATGTCGCGACCGGGTTGAAGCTCGACGGCGCGAAAGCCAGCGCGACCGAACTGCGCGCGGTGCCGGCCGAGGCCTTCGCGGCGCTCGTCGGCCCGGCCGAATCGCTCGCGCCGTCGTTCATCGTCGGCGACCGCGCACTGCCGCAGCCGATTCTCACGGGCTTCCAGAAGGGCGCCCAGGCGCAGGTTCCGCTGATCATCGGCAGCACCAGCGACGACGGCAGCGTGGCGGTCGCGTTCGGCATGGACCCGGGCGCGCTCGTGAAGAAACTCGGTGCGGCCCGCATCGCGGTCAAGTCGCTCTACCCGAGCCAATTGACCGACGCGCAGATCGGCCGCCAGACCGCGCGCGACGTGGCCTTCACGGCCTTCGCGCGTCGCATCGCCTACCTGCACACGGCGCGGTCACCGACCTGGCGCTACTACCACGGCTATGTCGGCGAAGGGGTGCGCGGCACGCAAGCAGGCGTGCCGCACGGCGCGGAGATTCCGTACACGATGGGCACGGCAGCGGGCTGCGAATGCCTGGGCGCACCGGCGGGCGCGCAAGACCGTGCGGCAGCACAGCGCGTGAGCCAGCATTGGTTCGATTTCGCCGCCAGTGGCACGCC
>JANMWQ010000508.1:0-6218 GCA_031394085.1 Rhizobacter sp.
TCGCCGTGGCAGCGCATCAAGCCGGTCTTCAGCGGCTTCGACTTGCCGCTGCTGATCGCGATGCTCCTGCTCGGCGCCGCCGGATTGATCACGATGTACTCCGCCGGCTTCGATGCCGGCACACGCTTTGTCGACCATGGCCGCAACATGCTGCTGGCCCTCGGCGTGGTCTTCGTCGTCGCACAGGTCTCGCCGCAAACGTTGCTGAAGTTCGCGGTGCCGCTGTACACGCTCGGCGTCGCGCTGCTGATCGCGGTCGCGGTGATGGGCGTCACGAAGAAGGGTGCGACGCGCTGGCTCAACGTCGGCATCGTGATCCAGCCGAGCGAGATTCTCAAGATCGCGATGCCGCTGATGCTGGCGTGGTGGTTCCAGCGCCGCGAAGGGCAGCTGCGCGTGCCCGACTTCATCATCGCGCTGTTGTTTTTGATGGTGCCGGTCGCACTCATCGTCAAGCAACCCGATCTGGGCACCGCGATCCTGGTGCTCTCGGCCGGCTTGTATGTGATTTTTTTCGCCGGGCTGAGCTGGAAGCTGATCGCCCCGGTGCTCGTGATCGGCGCGATCGCGGTCACCGGGGTCGTGGTGGCTGAAGACCACATCTGCCAGCCCGAGGTGAGCTGGCAGCCCGTGCTCAAGGATTATCAAAAGAACCGCATCTGCACCCTGCTCGACCCGACCACCGACCCACTCGGCAAGGGCTTCCACATCATCCAGGGAATGATCGCGATCGGCTCCGGCGGCGTCGATGGCAAGGGCTTCATGAAGGGCACGCAAACGCACCTCGAGTTCATCCCCGAGCGCACCACCGATTTCATCTTCGCCGCCTACTCCGAAGAGTTCGGCCTGATCGGCTGCATCGGGCTGGTGCTCGGCTTCATCTTCCTGATCTTTCGCGGCCTGATGATCGCGGCCGAGGCGCCGACCGTGTTCACGCGGCTGCTCGCGGGCTCGATCACGCTGTCGTGGTTCACGTATGCGTTCGTCAACATGGGGATGGTCAGCGGCATCTTGCCAGTGGTCGGCGTGCCGTTGCCGTTCATCAGCTACGGCGGCACCGCGATGGTCACGCTGGGTCTGGGGCTGGGGATCCTGATGTCGATCTCGAAGAGCCGGCGCCTGATCCAGAGCTGACAGCCGCCGCTTCGGGTTCGCTGACCGTGCTGGCTGCGAGCCGCACGGTGATCAACGTGCCCGGCGCGGGGCTGCGACTCGATGCATCGGTGACCGTGACCTCGGCGCCGTGCTGCGCCGCGATCTCGCGCACGATCGCCAGACCGAGGCCGGAGCCGTCGACCTCGGTGCCGAGCGAGCGGTAGAACGGTTGGAACACCAGCTCGCGCTCGGCCACGGCGATGCCCGGGCCCGAGTCTTCCACCTGCAACACCACGACCTGCCCGAACGGGTCGTCGATCACCCGCACCGTGACCGTGCCGCCGGCCGGCGTGTATTGCAGCGCGTTGTCGACCAGGTTGCGAATGAGCTCACGCAGCAGCAGCGCGTGGCCGAGCACTTGCGGGCCTTGCGGGTGGCGCGCCGCCGCCGCGTCGCCCGGGCCTTCGTAGCCGAGATCGATGCGTTTTTCGAGCGCGCGCGGAACGAAGTCGCGCACCGTCTCGGTCGCGAGCCGAGCGAGGTTGACGACCTGGCGCTGCGACACCTGCTGCTGGTTCTCGGCCCGCGCCATCGCGAGCAACTGGTTCACCATGTGCGCAGCACTCTGGCTCGACCGCGCGATCTGCTGCAGCGTTTTTTTCAACGCCTGCGGGTCGTGCTGGCCGGCGTCGATCTGGCGCTGTGCGAGCTCGGCTTGCGTGCGCAGGCCGGCCAGTGGCGTCTTGAGCTGGTGCGCGGCATCGGCGAGAAAGTGCTTCTGCGAGCGCATCGACTGGTCGAGCCGGGTCAGCAGGTCGTTGATCGCGCGCACCAGCGGCGCCACCTCTTCGGGCGCCTGGCGCTCGTCGATCGGCGAGAGATCGCTGCTGTCGCGTCGGCGAATGCGCTGCTGCAACTCGTTGAGCGGCGCGATGCCGCGCGCCAGCGCCAGCCACACCAACAACACCGCCAACGGCAGGATCACGAACTGCGGCAGGATCACGCCCTTGATGATCTCGGTCGCCAGGCGCGAGCGCTTGCCGAGCGTCTCGGCCACCTGCACGAGGGGTGCGTCGGTGGTGGCCGCAGACGCTAACGCGCGCTGGCCCGCGCGATCCGGTGCGCGCTCTTGCACATTCACCCACATGTACGCGACGCGCACGGTCTCGTTGCCCAGCGTCTCGTCGCGAAAGCGCACCTCGCCGGGCGGTGCGCGGTCCTCGTCGGCGGGCACCGGCAGCTTCGAATCGCCACTGAGGTATTCGCCGCGCAGGCCGAGCACCTGGTAGTAGATGTCGTCGGCCTCGTCGGTGCGCAGGATCTCCGCGGCGGCCGCCGGCAGCTTGAACACCGCTTGCGGCCGGCCGCCGTTGGCGCTGCTGTCGGCACCGCTGCCGGCACGCACTGACACCTCCTTGGCCAGCACCCGCACCATCTCGCCGAGCTCGCGGTCGAACGGCTTGTTGGCAATGCCCTGCGCGACCAGCCAGGTCAGCACCACGCTCATCGGCCACAGCAGCAGCAGCGGTGCGAGCATCCAGTCGAGGATCTCGCCGAACAGCGAGCGCTGCTCCCGGGGCCGCGATTCGGCTGCGGCACGCTTCACGCGGCAATCTTCTCCAGGCAGTAGCCGAGGCCGCGCACCGTGGCGATTCGCACCGGGCCCTGCTCGATCTTCTTGCGCAGCCGGTGGATGTAAACCTCGATCGCGTTGTTGCTGACCTCTTCGCCCCACTCGCACAGGCGCTCGACCAGCTGGTCTTTGCTGACGAGCCGGCCGGCGCGTTGCAGCAGCACTTCGAGCAGGCTCAGCTCGCGCGCCGAGAGCTCGACCAACTGGTCGTTCAGGTAAGCCACGCGCCCGGTCGCGTCGAAGCTCAGCGGGCCGTGCTTGATGATGGCCGAGGCGGTACCGAGGCCACGCCGTGTCAACGCCCGCACCCGCGCTTCGAGCTCTTGCAGCGAGAACGGCTTGGCCATGTAGTCGTCGGCGCCGAGATCGAGGCCCTTGACGCGCTGCTCGACACTGTCGGCGGCCGTCAAAATCAGCACCGGCACACTTGCGCCGCGCGCCCGCAGCTTGCGCAGCACTTCGAGCCCGTGCAGTTTGGGCAGCCCGAGGTCGAGGATCACGAGGTCGAATTCATGCAAGGCCAATGCGGCATCGGCCTCGGTGCCGCTGCCCACCTGGTCGACCGAATAGCCGGCATTGCGCAGCGAGCGCAACAGTCCATCGGCGAGCACTTGGTCGTCTTCGGCGATCAGGATGCGCATCTCGTTTCTCCGGGCGGGCTCGGCCGCTTCATTGTAGGGAGAGGGCTAAAAAAGCTGCGCCGGGTACTGTACAAACATCCAGCTTTCGAGATAATGCGAACAACTTCAGGAGAACCCCTTGGACGCTACTGCAAAATCTTCGAACTCGGCTCCCGCCGCCGCCCCCACGGCCCTCAACACCGAAAAAGCCAAGGCCCTTCAAGCGGCGTTGTCGCAGATCGAAAAGCAGTTCGGCAAGGGCACGATCATGCGCCTCGGCGAGGGCGAGGTGATCGAAGACATCGAGGTCGTCTCCACCGGCTCGCTCGGGCTCGACATGGCGCTCGGCGTCGGTGGTCTGCCGCGCGGCCGGGTCGTCGAGATCTACGGCCCCGAATCGAGCGGCAAGACCACGCTCACGCTGCAGGTCATCGCCCAGATGCAGCGCGTCGGCGGCACCTGCGCCTTCATCGACGCCGAGCATGCGCTCGACATCGGCTACGCCCAGAAGCTCGGCGTCAACCTGCAAGACCTGCTGATCAGCCAGCCCGACACCGGCGAGCAGGCGCTCGAGATCGTCGATGCACTCGTGCGCTCCGGCTCGGTCGACCTGGTCGTGATCGATTCCGTCGCCGCGCTCACGCCCAAGGCCGAGATCGAAGGCGAGATGGGCGATTCGCTGCCCGGCCTGCAAGCGCGGCTCATGAGCCAGGCGCTGCGCAAGCTCACCGGCAGCATCAAGCGCACCAACACGATGGTGATCTTCATCAACCAGATCCGCATGAAGATCGGTGTGATGTTCGGCTCGCCCGAAACCACCACCGGCGGCAACGCGCTGAAGTTCTACGCCTCGGTCCGGCTCGACATCCGGCGCATCGGCTCGATCAAGAAGGGCGAAGAGGTCATCGGCAACGAGACCAAGGTCAAGGTCGTCAAGAACAAGGTCTCGCCGCCGTTCAAAACCGCCGAGTTCGACATCCTCTACGGCCAGGGCATCAGCCGCGAAGGCGAGGTGATCGACATGGGCGTCGAGCAGAAGGTGCTCGAGAAGAGCGGCTCCTGGTACGCCTACAACGGCGAAAAGATCGGCCAGGGCAAAGACAACGCCCGCGAGTTCCTGCGCGAGAACCCGGCGCTGGCGTTCGAGATCGAGAACAAGGTGCGCGCCGCGGCTGGCATCAGGCTGCTCGCGGGCGCCGGGCTGGCCGATGAGAAGCCGGCCAAGTTGAAGGTCGTGAAGGAGTAATTCGGGCAGCGGCGGCGCGAACGGCGCGCCAGCGCAACTCGAAGCGCAGACGCGCGGCAAGGCCAGCGTGAAACCGCAGCGGTCGTTGAAGGCGCGTGCGCTGCAGTGGCTGGCGCAGCGTGAGCAGAGCCGGGTCGAACTGCGGCGCAAGTTGCTGCCGCACGCTCGTGCCGAAGACTTGCACGCAGAAGACTCGGCGGCTGCCGAGGCGGGGCTGCAGTCAGCCGAGTCGAGCGCCGCCGCGCGGGTCGAAGCGGTGCTCGACTGGCTCGAAGCGAACGAATACCTCTCGCAAGAGCGTTTCGTTGAATCGCGGGTGAATGCCCGGTCGGCGCGCTTCGGCAACCTGCGGATTCGCCAGGAGCTCAAGCAACACCAGGCGGTGCTCTCACCCGATGCAGCACGGGCACTGAAAGACAGCGAGTTGCAGCGTGCACAGGCCGTGCGCGGGCGCAAGTTCGCGATGTGGCCGGCGAGTGCGGCCGAGCGCGCGAAGCAATCCCGATTTCTCGCAGGCCGGGGCTTCTCGCCCGAGGTGATCGGTCGCGTGCTGCGCGGTCCGGCCAAACTTGACGACCGCGACGACTGCGACAACCGCGATAACTGCGACGACGGCGACGGCGACGGCGGCGGCGGCGGTTGAGCCTCGCTGCACCGTCGGCGCGCACAGGCCGGGTGCCGTCTTGGCAGCAGCGATGTTGCAGAGCAGCATGCTACATTCGTCGGCTGTTTGCGGGCCTTCCGGCATCGTCGCTGTTCGCGGGGTGCGGTACAGGTGCCGCAGCGCCCGAACTCCCGCCACTTCGCCTTCTGCCTACCGATGGCCTTGCCGACCGCAGCCAGCGACCGCCAGCCCAGACACCGCCGCAGCCTCGACGTGCAGATCTATGCGCGCGGCGATGGCCTCTGGGAAGTCGATGCCCACATCACCGACGTGCGCTCGCGCGAAACCCGCATGGCCACCGGCATGTTGCCGGCCGGCGAACCGATCCACGACATGCTCTTGCGCATCGTCGTCGACGAGCGCTTCAACGTCGTCGAAGCGGGCGCCGAGACCCGCGCCATGCCGTATCCCGGCGTGTGCGACAGCTTCGGCGACGTCTATGGTCGCCTGGTCGGCCTGAACCTGATGAAGGGCTTTCGCCACGCCGTCAAGGAGCGTCTCGGCGGCGTTCAAGGCTGCACCCACCTCACCGAGCTGACGCAGGTGTTGCCGACCGCCGTCGTGCAGGCCTTCGCCGGCGAGGTGCTCGACACCAGCGGCCAAAGTGCCGACAGCCCTCAGCCGTTCCAGATCGACCGCTGCCGCGCGTTGCGTGCCGACGGCCCGGCCGTGAAAACCTACTACCCGCGCTGGTATCGAGCCCCGCAGACCAGCGCCTCCGCAAGCCGCCCGCCGTCGAGCGGTGTGGCTGTCGTCACTTCCGACAACTGACCCTCCGAGAGACCCGACCATGAAAATCCACGAGTACCAAGGCAAGGAAATCCTGGCGCAGTTCGGCGTGCCGGTGCCACGCGGCTACCCCGCGTTCAGCGTGCGCGAGGCCAACGAGGCGGCGCAAAAGCTCGGCGGCCCGGTCTGGGTCGTGAAGGCGCAGATTCACGCGGGTGGCCGCGGCAAGGG
>JANMWQ010000541.1:0-3796 GCA_031394085.1 Rhizobacter sp.
CGCACCAGCCACGACGTTGGAAAGCTCCCCTGTGGTTCGAACAGGGTTCCCGCTTTCGCGCCGAGCAACAAGCGCCTTTGCAACCTGTAGAGCAAACCGTTCTTCCCCATAGTCACGAATCACCTCCGTCAATTGGCGCACGTCGGCGCGAGCGAGAAAATCGGCCGCGCTTTCACCGCGGGTCGTGTCCATGCGCATGTCCAGCGGGCCGTCGAAGCGGAAGCTGAAGCCGCGCGCAGCGTCGTCGATCTGCGGCGACGACACGCCCAGGTCGAGCAGCAGCCCATCGATCTTGGAGGTGCCGAGCGCGGCCAGCGTGGACTGCATTTGCGCAAATGCAGTGTGATGAATGGAAAAACGCGGGTCATCGACCCGCGTTGTGTTGGAGGTCGCCGCCGCAATGGCATCGGGGTCCCGGTCGATCGCCACCAACCTTCCCTTCGCCGACAGACGCGAGAGCAGCAGCCGCGAGTGCCCGCCGCGGCCGTAGGTGCCGTCCACGTACACGCCGTCGGGCGTGGTGACGAGCGCATCCACCGCTTCGTTCAGCAGGACGGTGGTGTGCTGCAGGTCGCGCTCGGTCTGCATGCTGCGGTCAGAAACTGAAGCTCTTCAGCGACTCGGGCATGTCCGACTGCATCACCTTGGCTTCGTGCTCGGCATGGCGCTGCGCGTCCCAGAGCTCGAAGTGGCTGCCCATGCCGATCAGCATCACGTCGCGCACCAGGCCGGCCGACAGGCGCAGCTCGGGCGCGATCAGCACGCGGCTCGAGCCGTCGATCTCGACGTCCATCGCGTTGCCGAGGAACACCCGCTTCCAGCCCGCGGCTTCCATCGGCAGTGCCGAGACCTTGTCGCGAAAAATCTCCCAGGCCGGGCGCGGGAAAATCATCAACGAACCTTCGGGGTGCTTGGTGATCGTCAGCTGGTTGCAGCCCATCGCCGTCAGCAGCTCGCGGTGACGCGCCGGCACGGCGATTCGCCCCTTGCCGTCCAACGTCAGAGCCGCCGGCCCCTGAAACACGATGTTTGCCACAAAAACCCAGAAAAGTGCACCTTGTGCTACTTTAACGGATCGTGACCCTCCCGGTCAACGAAATCGTCGGAAAAGTCAATCTAATCAAAGACTTAGCGCTGGTTTGAAACACAGTGCGAGAAATAAATGTGTTCAAAAACAATGACCTGCACTGCCCTGTGAAAGTGATGGGTGAGATTGGACGAGTGCGACGTAACGCAGCTCGGTCGTGCCGAGGAACCGAACTACGCTCGGTAAACACCCGACGAGGTCGTCCGCATCGGCAGCGTCGTCTTGCACTTCGGGTAACTCCGGCACCCCCAGAACACAGACCCGCCTTTGCGCGGGCTGCGCTCGACCATCTTCGTTCCGCAGTTCACGCAGGTCGGACGCCAAGACTCGCCTTCGAGGGCGATTGCCAGCAGGGCCGCCTGCTGATCGACACTTCGCTTTGCGATCAGGCCGAGCAGCGCCCGAACGTCGAGCAGGTTGATGCCGTTGTCGTTGGCGAAAGCGACCGCGTCGGGCGTGAATGCGGAGGTCGTAACGAACTGGCCGCGGGTCACACTCTTGGCCGCCATCACCCCGCGCAACTCACGCACCTTGTTTACCCCCACGCGCTTTCCCCGCCAGTGTTTGCATTGCACGACGCTGACCGGTACGCCGGGCTGGCTGCGTGAATACAGCCAGATGTCGATTCCTTCGTCTGCGCCGTGCGATTGCGATTTGGTGTCGAATCCAGCTTGAGCGAAGAGAGCCTCGACCAGCACCTCGAACCGGCGCCATTCGATGACGTCGAAAACGGCCGGTCCCCAAACCGTTCGAGCAACGCGCGACGCGCTGCGTTTGTGTTTCGCCTCCTCGACCAGCCGGTCGTATTCGGTCGCCCTGCGATCGACCGGAGGAGGCGCCACCGGCGCGCGTTGAAAAGGTTTTGGCGGTGTTGCCAAATCACCGGCAGAAACGGCGGGTGCGCTCGCCCGTTGTTGCTTGATCTGCCACCAGAGCAACGCGCACCCCGCCGCGAGCAACACCCATCCGAACGGTGCCAGCGGACGCAGCCCTGCGGCGAGCGGCGACTTTCCGAGGACGAGCGGGAGGAATGCCAGCAACAAGCCGACGCCGATCAGCTTCGGGGCAAGTGCGGCTCGAGGGCGTCGATGGCTCGAACTGGATTTCTTGCGTCGAGCCATCTGGCGTACCCCGGTGAGCGTTGATCCTAGCAAGCGATCGACGCGCATTGGGCCTTCGGCGCGACGAGGGGGCACCGCCCGTGAATATGAGCCACCCAAAGTTGGCGAAGAAATTGACGCGCTGAATCAAACCGACTCTTCACGCGGCGTTTTCTTCACGCTCAGCTGGGCGTTGCTTGGAGTTTGCGCAGCCCTCCTGACTGCGTGCGGCACGGTTCACAGTGCGCGGATGTGGCTCCCGAAGACGTTCGGCACGGACGGGGTCAACACGCGCTTGCATGTCGGGCCGACGATGACTGCCGAGCAGCGGGAAGAATTGCAAAGACAGATCGCCATCGGTCGCGCCCAGGTCGAACGCTTCTGCGCGCACATCACGACAACCCCTTATTTCGTCGCGTGCGTCGGTCGCGAATGCAACGTGTGTTTCGGCTCCTATGGCCAGCCTGCCGCCTCCTAAGGTGACACGGCGATCCGGCTCTGGCCCGCTGACGCCATTTTGGCGAATCACCGGCATCCGAACGGGTTGCCGACAGGCTCAGCTCGCAACGCGCTTGACCACCATGACCGGCACGCTCGCGTGCTGCAGCACCGAGCTCGCGACCGAGCCGAGCGATCCACTGTCGAAGGGTTCCATGCCGCGCGCGCCGATGACCACCAGGTCGCATTCGCAGCGCTCGACGATGTCGACGAGCAGGTGACCCGGGTCTCCGTGGCCGATCTCGGTCTCGAAATCGAGGCCCGCCGCACGGAGCAACGCTTGCGCCGGCGCCAGCGAGTGCGCGGCAGCAGCCGCGCTGACCTCCTCGATCACCTCGGCGTCGTGGGCCACGACGACCTCGTAGAGCGACGCCGGCTCCTGCACGTTGGCGAGCACAAAACTGGCCTCGAGGCCGTTTCGCACCAGCCGCAGCGCGTGGTGCACGGCTTCGAGCGAACCTTTCGATCCATCGACGGCGAGCAGAATTTTCATCAGGGTCTCCTTGGGGTTGCACGCGTCGAGCTTACGGCCTGCAGCACCCGAAGTTTCAAGCGAAACTGCAGCGCCTTCAACATCCGAACCGCCAAGCCCTTTGGACACACTGATCCGCCTGATCGCCGACTACGGGCTGCTGGTCGTCTTCGTCAACATCCTGTTGCAGCAGCTCGGCGCGCCGGTGCCCGGCTACCCGATGCTGATGCTCACCGGTGCGCTCGCCGCACGCGGCCAGCTCGACGTGGCGGCGCTGCTCGGCACCGCGGTGGTTGCCTGCCTGATCGCCGACAACGTCTGGTTCACGATCGGCCGCTGGGGCGGCCGGCGCGTCTTGCGCACGCTGTGCCGCATCTCTCTCTCGCCCGACGGCTGCGTGCGCCAGACCGAATCGATCTTCACGCGCTTCGGTCCGCCCTCGCTGGTGGTCGCGAAGTTCGTTCCCGGATTCGCGTCGGTCGCGACCGCGTTGGCCGGCGCGACCGGCATCCGGCGCCGCGCCTTCTTGCTGTTCGACGCGCTCGGCGCGCTGCTGTGGGTCGGCGCCGGTCTCGCGCTCGGCTGGCTCTTTTCGCCGGCGATCGAGCAGATCGTGGCGGGCCTGGCGCAGTTCGGCAA
>JANMWQ010000555.1:0-3842 GCA_031394085.1 Rhizobacter sp.
GCGGCGCTGGGCCGAGCAGTGGCGCGGGCGGGTCGAGCCTGCCGCGAAAACCGCGGGCGCGCGACTCCTGCAATTGCTGGCCAAGCACGGCCGCTGACCACTGCCCACGCGCCGATGCGCCTTCTGCTCGACATCAACGTCTTGCTCGATGTCGCGTTCCTGCGACCCGGCGAACCCGCGTCGTCACGCCTGATCGGGCTGTGCGGTCGCGAGCACGAGGCATGGTTGGCACGGCATTCGGTCGCAACGCTCGCCGACCTGATCGAGCGCCAGCAATCGGCGGCACGAGCACGCGAATTCATTCGCGGGTTGCTCGGTTGGGCCGATGTCGCCGGCACGTCTCGTGTCGATGCGGTTGCAGCGCTCGACTGGCCGGTGCCCGACTTCGAGGACGCGCCGCAGGCCGCCGCGGCGGTGGCCTGCGGCGCCCAGGCCATCATCCCCCGCAACGTTCGTGACTTCAAAGGGTCGCCGGTGCCGGCCCTGACGCCGGACGCCTTTCTGAGGCGTTACCCGGCGGCGCGCTGAAAATCCGTCACGAGCCCGGCAAAATCAGGATCTTTGACGATTCCGGCGTTGCCGGCTCGCCGCATCGCTGAATGCCTTCGACTTGACCACCGACACGCCCATCGACAAGCCCCTGCACTGGACTGCCGCGTTCGCGCTGACCGCAGCGTGCTACTGGCTGTCCGGCATCGCAGCGCTGCCGCTGGCGATCCCGCCGGGCTACTCGACGCCGCTCTACCCAGCCGCCGGCGTAGCGCTCGCGAGCATGCTGATCTTCGGTCGGCGCATGCTGCCGGCGGTGCTGCTCGGCTCGCTGTTCGTCAATCTCACGCTGGCGTTGCAAAACCGTGCCTTCAGCCCGGCGATGCTGCCGATGCCGCTTGCGATCGCGGTCGGCGCGGCGTTGCAGGCGTGCGTCGGCGCGGCGCTCATCAAACGCTTCGTGCATCAGCCGCTGACGCTCTCGGAGCCGCGCGACATTGCCGCCTTCCTGGCGGCCGCCATCGTCTCGTGCCTCGTCAACCCGCTGGTCTCGAACCTCGCGCTGTGGTATGCCGGCACGCTGGCGACGGCCGAGTTGCCGTTCAGCGCCGCGACCTGGTGGATCGGCGATCTGCTCGGTGTGCTGATCGCGACCCCGATCATCCTGACCCTGCTCGGCCGGCCGCGTGACGCCTGGGCGCCGCGCCGGCGGAGCGTGGGCCTCACGCTCGCGCTCGTCACGCTGTTGCTGGCACTGGGCATCCGGCAGGTCGTTCACTGGAACATCGAGCGCATGCAGACCGCTTTCGACCACGACGCCGCGAACGCGGCGCAAGCGCTCGGCGCGCAGTTGCGCGAGCCGCTGCAGGCGCTCGAGGCGCTGAACGGCGTGTTCATCGCCTCGGAGAATGTGAGTGCCGACGAGATGCGGCTGGCCACCCGCGCCTGGCTCGCGCCCGGCCGCTTGCAGGCCCTGACCTGGACCGAGCGCGTGCAGCGCGAAGACCTGGCCGCATTCGAGGCCGAGGTGCGCGCCGAACCCGGCATGGAGCGCTTCAAGGCCTTCGACCGCAAGGACGCGGCGGGCGCATCTGCGGCGCCCGGCTGGCCGGGCAACGACATGCTGGTGGTGCGCTACATCGAGCCGCCCGACGGCAACGCCGGGGCGGTCGGTGTCAATACGATGTCGATCCCGGCGGCGCGCGAAGCGATCCAACGCGCGCGCGAAACCGGCCTCCCCGCAGTCACCGCCGGCTTTCGCCTGACCCAACAGGCTGCGAGCGAAAGCCAGCTCGGCGTGGTGATCTACCAGGCCGTCTACGCGCCGAAAGCGCCGGCGGCGGCGCAGCGCGCGGCCGCGATGCGCGGTGCGGTCTCGGTGGTGCTGCGCATGGACGACCAGTTGCAAACGCTCGCCGCGCAGTTGCCGCCCTACCTCGCGCTGTGCCTGCTCGACGTGAGCCCGGGCGAGCCGCCGCGGCGGCTCGCCGGTGCGCCCGCGTGCGAGGCGCGCAAGACCGAGCTGATGCTGGTGCGCGCGCTGCCCTATGCCGGCCGCCAATGGGAAGTGCGTGTGATGCCCGCACCCGGCCTGCGGCCCGAGGTGCACAACGCCGACGTGTGGCTGTTCGCACTCGTCGGCCTGCTCTCGACCGCCATGCTCGGCGGCTTTTTGCTCGCCGTCACCGGCCGCACCCGGCGCATCGAGACCGCCGTGCGCGAGCGCACCGCCGCGCTGCAGGCCGAGGTGCGCGAACGCGAGGACGCCGAGGCCGCGCTGCGCGAGAGCGAGCAGCGCTTTCGCAACATCTTCGACAACGTACCGATCGGCGTGATCTACACCGACCTGCGCGGCAACGTGAAGCAGGCGAACCCACGTTTTTGCGAACTCACCGGCTACAGCGCCGACACGCTGGCGCGCCTGAGCCTGGCCGACTACACCCACCCCGAAGACATGCTGCAGGACATCGACCTGATGGCCCAGCTGGTGCGCGGCGAGATCCCGATGTACCGCCGCCACAAGCGCTACATCGCCAAGCACGGCACGACCGTGTGGGTGCAGGCCACCGTCTCGCTGCTGCGCGATGCGAACGCCAAGCCGCGCAGCATCGTCGGCGTGGTCGAAGACATCACCGAGCATTTGAGGCTCGAAGAAGCCGAGCGGGCGCGCGAGGCCGCCGAAGCCTCGAACCGCGCGAAGAGCGAGTTCCTTTCGCGCATGAGCCATGAGCTGCGCACGCCGCTGAACGCGATGCTCGGCTTCGCGCAGTTGCTCGAACTCGACCCGCGCCATCCGCTGACCGATGCGCAGCGCCCGTGGGTGGCACAGATCCAGCAAGCCGGCTGGCACCTGCTGGAGATGATCAACGACGTGCTCGACCTCTCGCGCATCGAGTCGGGCAACCTGCGGCTGCAGGTCGAGACGCTGAACCTCGCCGAGCTGGTCGGCGCCGCCGTCGCGATGGTCGAAGGCGAAGCACTGCAGCGCCGCATCGTCATCACGCGCGAGCTCGCACCCGGCACCGCCGCCGTGCTCGGCGACTCGACCCGCGTGAAGCAGATCTTCACCAATTTGCTGAGCAACGCCGTCAAGTACAACACCGAGGGTGGGCGCATTCACATCGGCGGCCGGCTGGTCGGCACCGACACGGTCGAGATCGGCGTCACCGACACCGGGCTGGGCATGACCTCGGATCAGCTCGCCGAGTTGTTCCAGCCGTTCAACCGCCTCGGCCGGGAACGCTCGGTGCAGCAGGGCACCGGCATCGGCCTGGTGATCAGCCAGCGCCTGGCGGAGCTGATGGGCGGCTCGTTGCGCGCGCACAGCGTGGCTGGGCAAGGCTCGGCCTTCATCCTGACCCTGCCGTGCTCGGGCGACCCCGACACCGTGCACTCCGACCTCGATGCGCTCGTGACGGCGCCGGCCGAGTACCACCAACGGCTGGTGCACTACGTCGAAGACAACGAGACCAATGTCGAGGTCATGCGCGGCATCCTCGCGCAGCGGCCGCAGGTCGAGCTGCAGGTGTCGATCACCGGGCTCGACGGGCTGGCTGCGATGCGCGCGCGTCGGCCCGATCTGATCCTGCTCGACATGCACCTGCCCGACATCAGCGGCATGGAGCTGCTGCGCCATCTGAAGCAAGACCCGGCCACAGGCGCCATCCCGATCGTCGTGGTCTCGGCCGATGCGTTGGCGCAGCAGATCACCGCCGCGTTCGAGGCCGGCTGCACGCACTACCTGACGAAGCCGGTGAGCGTGTCCGAATTGCTCTCGGTGGTCGATGACCTGTTGGAAGAGATGGACACGCGCTTCGGTTAGGCTGGCTGCCACACATGGCCTCACTCCAATC
>JANMWQ010000600.1:0-5511 GCA_031394085.1 Rhizobacter sp.
CCCGATGTGGCGCAGCATAGTGGCTCGAATGCGTTTCGTCACTAGCTCCTGGCTGTGCGTCGAGCAGATCGCGGCCGATGTCTGTGCAATAGTTCACCCATGCACACCAACCTCGTCCGCGCGGCGTGCCCGCACGATTGCCCCGACACCTGCGCGATCCGCGTCACGGTGCAGGACGGCAAGGCCATCAAGGTGCAGGGCGACCCCGACCACCCGCCGACGCACGGCGCGCTGTGCACCAAGGTGTCGCGCTACCCGGAGCGCACGTACCACGCCGAGCGCGTGCTGCACCCGATGAAGCGCATCGGGCCCAAGGGCGCTGGCCAGTTCGTGCGCGTGAGCTGGCAAGAGGCGCTCGACGACATCGGTACACGGTTGAAGGCAATCGCCGCGCGCGACCCGCAGGCGATCGTTCCGTACAGCTACGCCGGCACGATGGGGCTGGTTCAAGGTGAGAGCATGGCGGCACGGTTTTTCAACAAGCTCGGCGCCTCAAAACTCGACCGCACGGTCTGCTCCAGCGCCGGCGGCGAGGCTCTCACGGCCACTTATGGCGGCAAGGTCGGAATGCACCTCGAGTTCTATGCCGAGAGCCGGCTGATCCTGATCTGGGGCAGCAACTCGATCGCCTCGAACCTTCACTTCTGGACATTTGCGCAAGCTGCCAAGCGCGCCGGCGCGAAGCTGATCTGCATCGACCCGCGCCGCACCGAGACCGCCGACAAGTGCCACCAGCACATCGCGCTGCTGCCCGGCACCGACGGCGCACTCGCACTCGGGCTGATGCACGAACTCATCGCCCGCGGCTGGCTCGACGACGACTACATCGCGAAACACGTCGATGCCGCCGGCTGGCCGACCCTGCGCGAGCGCGCGCTGCAGTGGCCACCCGAGCGTGTGGCCGAGGTCTGCGGCATCACGGCCGAGGTGGTGTGCGGCCTGGCCCGCGACTACGCGATGACCCAGCCCGCGGCGATCCGCCTGAACTACGGCATGCAGCGCGTGCGCGGCGGCGGCAACGCCACGCGGCTGATCGCGCTGCTGCCGTGCCTGGTCGGCGCCTGGCGGCACCGCGCTGGCGGGCTGCTGCTGTCGAGCTCGGGCTGGTTCAAGCACGTGCGCGACGACGCCGCGTTGCAACGCCCCGATCTGCTCGCCGGCAAGGCGCCGCGCACGATCAACATGAGCACGATCGGCGACGACCTGTTGCGCGAAGCCGATGAAGTGCTTCCCGACGGCAGCGCCTTCGGCCCGAGGATCGAGGCGCTGATCGTCTACAACAGCAACCCGGTTGCGATCGCACCCGAATCGCCGAAGGTCGTGCGCGGCTTCGCGCGCGACGACCTGTTCACGGTCGTGCTCGAACACTTCATGACCGACACCGCCGACCACGCCGACTACGTGCTGCCCGCCACCACCCAGCTCGAGCACCTCGACGTGCACACCAGCTACGGCCACACCTGGGTCATGATCAACGAGGCCGCGATCGCGCCGGTCGGCGAGGCCAGGCCGAACACGCAGATCTTTCGCGAGCTGGCCACGCGCATGGGTTTCGACGAGCCGTGCTTCGAAGACGACGACGAAACGCTGGCGCGCGCCGCGTTTAAGGCGCCGGTCGATTTAGACGCGCAGCGTGCGACCGGATGGTTCAAATTGCCGATCGCCGATGCGCCATTCGCCGACGGCAACTTCATGACCGCCGACGGCCGCTGCATCGTCGATTCGCCCGCGCACGGCGTGCCCGATCACGTGCCCAACTACGAATCGGCCGCGAGCGCGCCCGCGCTCGCGCAGCGCTACCCGCTCGCGATGATCTCGCCACCGGCGCGCAACTTTCTCAACTCCAGCTTCGTCAACGTCAAGAGCCTGCGCGACATCGAAGGCGAGCCGATCGTCGAAGTCCATGAGGCCGACGCGCGCGGTCGCGGCATCGCCGACGGCACGATGGTGCGGGTGTTCAACGACCGCGGCAGCTACCTGTGCAAGGCGCGCATCAGCCCGCGTGCGCGGCCGGGCGTCGTCAACGGCCTGGGCGTGTGGTGGCGCAAGCTCGGCGCGGGCGGCAGCAACGTCAACGAGGTCACGCACCAGCGCCTCACCGACATCGGCCGTGCGCCGAGCTTCTACGATTGCTTGGTCGAGGTTTGCCCGGCCGACACCGTCGCGTCGTGAAGCGTGGGTGGCTGGTTTTGAGCATGGCAGGCGGCGGCGCTTTCGGTCTCGCGTTGGTGGCGGCGGGCGGCGTGTGCCTGACCTCGGGCTGCAGCACGGTGGGCTACTACGCGCAGTCGGTTTCCGGGCATTTGGCGATCGTGCGCGCCGCCAAGCCGGTGCCCGAGTGGCTCGCCGATCCGGGCACGGGCACGGGCTTGCGCGCGCGGCTCGAACTGAGCCAGCGCATCCGCGATTTCGCGGTCAGCGAGTTGCGTGAGCCCGACAACGCGAGCTACCGCCGCTACGCCGATCTGAAGCGTGCGGCTGCCGTCTGGAACGTGGTGGCCGCGCCAGAGCTGAGCCTCGAGCTGCAGACGTGGTGCTTTCCGGTCGTCGGCTGTGTCGGCTATCGCGGCTACTACGACTCGATCGAGGCGAACGCGTTCGCCGAAAGTCTGAAGCCGCTCGGGCTGGACGTGAGCGTCTACGGCGTGCCGGCGTATTCGACGCTCGGCCTGCTGCCCGGCGATGCGTTTGCCGACCCGCTGCTGAGCACCTTCATCGACTACCCCGAAGGCGAGCTCGCGCGGCTGGTCTTCCACGAGCTCGCGCACCAGATCGCGTTCGCGAAAGGCGACACGGTGTACAACGAGTCGTTCGCGACCGCGGTCGAGCGCCTCGGTGCCGAGCGTTGGCTGGCCGAGCGCGCGAGCCCGCCGGCCCGCGACGAGTACGCGCGCGGCCAGGCGCGGAGGAGCGACTTTCGCGTGCTCACCGCACGCTACCGCGACCGCTTCGCAGCGCTCTACGGCAGCCCGATCCCCGACGCCGAAAAGCGCGCCGGCAAGGTCGCACTGATGGCCGAGCTGCGCGCCGAACACGAGGCGATGAAGCGCGAGCGCTGGGGCGGGTATTCCGGGTACGACGGCTGGTTCGCGCGGGCCAACAATGCGTCGTTCGGCGTGCTCGCCGCGTACAACGAACTGGTGCCCAATTTCGAGCGCCTGTTCGAGCGCGAAGGGCGCGACTTCACGCGCTTCTACAACGAGGTCAAACGGTTGGCGGCGTTGCCGCCTGACGAGCGCCGCAAGACGCTCGGCCCGTAGTTTCTGAACGACGCAACGCACTGCCCTGACGAGGAACGACATGCCAGACATTCACATTCACCGCGACCACGCGCTCGGTCTCACGAAGGCGCGCAAGGTCGCGCTGCAATGGGTTAAAGACGCGGAGGAAAAGTTCGGTTTGGAATGCACCATTCTCGAAGGCGACACCAGCGACACGGTGGCGTTCACCCGATCGGGCGTGAAGGGCGAACTGATCGTCGCGGCCGACCACTTTCAGCTCGAAGCGAAACTCGGCTTTTTGCTCGGCGCGTTCAGCAAGACGATCGAGTCCGAGATCGAGAAAAACCTCGATGCGTTGCTCGCCCAGAACAAACCAGCCGCCAGGAAGGCGGCCTCGAAAACGACGAAAAAGTAGGCTTTACTTGAGCGACTCGATCAGGTCGATGTAAGCCTGCATCGCCTCGTCGCTCGATTGGCCTTTGGCCTCGTTCCATGCGTCCCACTTGGCGCGGCCGACCATGTCGGAAAAGCCCGGCCGCTTGCTGTCGACATCACCGGCGCTGGCCTGCTTGTAGAGCGCGTAGACCTTGAGCAGCGTCATGTTGTCAGGCTTCTCGGGCAGGGCCTTGGAGTCCTTCTGGGCTTGCTCGAATTCGGCTTTCAAATCGGCCATGGCGCGTGTCTCCTGTGTGTGAAAATGTGCATTGACGGCAACGATGTTACCCAGCATCTTGGGGCGCTGACATAACGAGACCTCAAGGAGAAACTCCACTGCAACAGCCCCGGCAAGCGCACGTTGCGCAAAGAATGTCGCGCGTGGACACCGCCTGGCTGCGCATGGACAACGACGTCAATCTGATGATGATCGTCGGCGTGTGGTTGGTGCAGCCCGGCATCACGCACGCGGCCCTGTGCGAGCGCGTCGAAGACAAGTTGCTGAAGTACGAGCGCTTTCGCCAGAAGGTCGTGCCCGATGCGATGGGCGCGATGTGGGTCACCGATGAAGCGTTCGATGTGCAGCGCCATGTGCTGCACCAGAAGCTGCACCGCGAGCCCGGCCAAAGCGAGCGCGAGGCGCTGCAGGCGCTCGTCGGCGAACTCGCGAACACGCCGCTCGACCCCGGTCACCCGCTGTGGCAGTTTCACCTGATCGACGGTTACGAAGGCGGCAGCGCGCTCGTGGCGCGCGTTCACCATTGCATCGGCGACGGCATCGCGCTGATCTCGGTGATGCTGTCGATCACCGATGGCGGCATCGCCCCGCCAAAGCGCAAATCGCGTGCAGCGGCTTTGGGTGAAAGCGGTGGCGGCGGTGAGGGCGATTGGTTGTCCGACGCCGTGATGAAGCCGCTGACCGATTTGGCTGCCAAGGCGATCGGCATGTACGGTGGTGGCGTCGGCAAGACGATGGAGATGTTGTCGAACCCGCAGCAGGGCTTGGCCGGATCGATCGAGATGGCCCGCACGGGTGCGAAGGTGCTCGGCGACGTGGCCGCGATGGCGCTGATGCCCGACGACTCGCCGACGATCCTCAAAGGCAAGCCGATCGGCCAGAAGATCGTTGCGTGGGGCGAGCCGCTGCCGCTCGACGCCGTCAAGGCCATCGGCAAGGCATTGAACTGCTCGATCAACGACGTGCTGCTCGCCTGCGTGGCCGGCGCGATCGGCGCCTATCTGCGTGATCAGGGCGACGACCCGGCGGGCAAGGAAATCCGCGCGATGGTGCCGGTGAACCTGCGCCCGATCGAGCAGGCCTGGCAGCTCGGCAACCGCTTCGGCCTGGCGCCGCTCACCTTGCCGATCGGCATCGAGAACCCGATCGAGCGTGTCTACGCGGTGCGCACGCGCATGAACCAGCTTAAAGACAGCTACCAGCCGCTACTCGCCTTCGCGGTGCTGGCGGTGGCGGGCCTGTTGATCAAGCCGGTGCAAGACGGCCTGCTCGGCCTGTTCGCGAAGAAAGCCACGGCCGTGATGACCAACGTGCCCGGCCCGGCGGTGGCGCTTCAATTCTGCGGGTCGACATTGCGGCAGACGATGTTCTGGGTGCCCGCCTCGGGCGACATCGGCGTCGGCGTGTCGATTCTTTCTTACGGCGGCGGGGTTCAGTTCGGGCTGATCACCGACAAGAAGCTCTGCCCGCATCCGCAGCAGATCATCGACCGCTTCGAGCCGGAGTTCGAGAAGCTGCTGCTGGTGGCGATGTTGCTGCCGTGGGGCGTGGGCTATTAGGCGCCAGGTGCCGTCTGGCTCGGGCTCGGGCGCGGGCGCGGGCGCGGCTCGGGCAGCG
>JANMWQ010000615.1:0-5021 GCA_031394085.1 Rhizobacter sp.
GCCGACAACCTCAACGTGGCGCGCGTGCTGAAACTGAGCGAGTGGAAGGTCTTCACGAAGATCCTGTACCCTGCTGTGCTGCCCTACATGCTGACCGGCGTGCGGCTGTCGGTCGGCACGGCGTGGCTGGTGATCGTGGCAGCCGAGATGCTGCCCGGCGGCATCGGCTTCTGGGTCTGGGACGAGTGGAACAACCTGAACGTGCCGCACATCCTGATCGCGATCCTCGTGATCGGCGTCGTCGGCCTGTTGCTCGAGATGCTGCTGGTGAACATCGCCAAGCGCTTCAGCTTCGACGAAAACTAACCGAGGCAATGACATGAAAAAGTTCATCGAAGTGCAGCATGCCGAGATGGTGTTCAAGTCGCGCAAGGGCAGCTTCCATGCGCTGCGCGACATCAATTTGACCGTCGACAAGGGCGAGTTCATCACGCTGATCGGCCACTCCGGTTGCGGCAAGTCGACCTTGCTGAATCTGATCGCCGGCCTGACCCTGCCGACCGCCGGCGCGTTGATCTGCGACAACCGCGAGATCGCCGCGCCGGGCCCAGAGCGCGCGGTCGTGTTCCAGAACCACTCGCTGCTGCCGTGGCTCACCTGCTTCGAGAACGTGCACCTCGCGGTCGAGCGCGTGTTCGCGGCAACCGAGAACAAGGCCCGACTCGCCGAGCGCACGCACGCCGCGCTCGCGCTGGTCGGCATGGACCACGCGGCGCAGAAGCGCCCGCACGAGATTTCGGGCGGCATGAAGCAGCGCGTGGGCATCGCGCGCGCGTTGGCGATGGAGCCGAAGGTGCTGCTGCTCGACGAGCCCTTCGGCGCGCTCGATGCGCTCACCCGTGCGAAGCTGCAAGACGAGTTGCTCAAGATCGTCGCGCGCACGCAGAGCACGACGGTGATGGTCACGCACGATGTCGACGAAGCCGTGCTGCTCTCCGACCGCATCGTGATGATGACGAACGGGCCGGCCGAGACGATCGGCGAAATCCTGTCGGTCGACTTGGCCCGCCCGCGTGACCGCATCGAGCTCGCCGAAGACACACGTTGCGTGCATTACCGCAAGGGGGTGCTCGACTTCCTCTACACGCGCCACGGGCACGTCGAGAGACAGGCTGCCTGAACCCGAACCGCTACTCGCCCATCAGCCGGTAGCCCACGCCGGTCTCGGTCAGGATGTGGCGAGGCTGTGCTGGCTCGTCTTCGAGCTTCTGCCGCAGCTGACCCATGTAGACGCGCAGGTAGTGGGTGTGCTCGGAATGCGACGGCCCCCAGACCTCGCGCAGCAGCGCACGGTGCGTCAGCACGCGGCCCACGTTGGCGATCAGCACACCGAGCAAACGGTATTCGATCGGCGTCAGGTGCACGACTTCACCGTCGCGCTGCACGCGGCGCCTCGTGAAGTCGACCGTCACCTTGCCGAACGAGAACACCGCACTGCCCGGCTCGACCCCCTTCAGGTTGCGCCGCACCGCGACCCGCACGCGTGCCATCAACTCGCCGACGCCGAACGGCTTGGTCAGGTAATCGTCGGCGCCGGCATCGAGCGCGGCGATCTTGTCGGCCTCGTCGGTGCGCGCCGAGAGCACGATCACTGCGACCTGTGACCAGTGGCGCAGATCGCGCAGATAGTCGACGCCGTCGCCGTCGGGCAAACCGAGGTCGAGAATTACCAAGTCGGGCCGGCGCGTGCCTGCCTCGACCAGCCCCTGTTTCACGGTCGCGGCCTCGAACACGTGCCAGTGCTCGGCCTCGAGCGCCGCGCGCACGAAGCGGCGAATCTGGGGCTCGTCTTCGACGATGACGGCAGTCAGGCCGGGTTCGCTCATGCTGCCGTCGGCACCGGCTCGATCTCGCCCTCTTCGCTCGCCGGCATCGACGGGGGCGAACCCAGCGGCAGCGTAAAGCAAAAGCGCGCACCGCTATGCGGCGGCGGCAAGCCGGCCGACTCGACCCAGATGCGCCCCTCGTGCGCCTCGACGATCGCGCGGCAGATCGCCAACCCCAAACCGACCCCCGGCGTCGCCGACTCGCGCTCGCCGCGCGTGAACTTCTCGAACAACGCCTCCTCGCGACCCGCGGGCAGGCCGGGGCCGTCGTCGGTGACGGTGACCAGCAAATTGAGCTCCACCACGCGCGCCGCGATCGTCACGGTGCTGCCCGGCGGCGTGTACTTGCCCGCGTTCTCGAGCAGGTTGGCGAGCACGCGCTCGATCAGCACCGCGTCGATGCTGATGAGCGGCAGGCCGGCCGCGAGATCGGTGCGCACGTGGCGGCCGACCAGCGCCGCGCCGACCGATTGCAGCGCCGTGCCCACGACCTCTTCGATCGGCTGCCAGTCGCGCTTGAGTTGCACCGCACCACTTTGCAGGCGCGCCATGTCGAGCAGGTTGTTGACCATCGCATTCATCCGGCGCGCTTCGCTGCCGATCGCGCGCGCGATCTCGAGCGGCTGCGGCAGCAGCGGCGGCGTGCTGCCGACCAGCGTGTCGGCCAGACCGTAGAGTGCAGCCAGCGGCGTGCGCAAGTCGTGCGACAGCGCCGAGAGCAGCGAGTTGCGCAAGCGCTCGGATTCGATCTGCACGGTCGCGCCCTGCGCCACCTCGACGTAGTGCACGCGCTCGAGCGCGATCGCCGACAACACCGCGAAGGTCTCGAGCTGCTGGCGCTGCTCGGGCACCAGCAGCAGGCGCGGCTGCTCCGGCCGCAGCGCGAGCACGCCGCGCGTGCGCATCGGTGCCTTCAGCGGCAGGTAGAGCCAGGCGCTGCCGGGCAAGGTGTCGGTGCCGAGGCCGGCGGCCTCGTTGTGGTCGAGCGCCCATTGCGCGGTGCCGATGTCGAGGCCGGGCTCGTTCTCGAGCAAATGTGGCTTTGCCACTTTGCTCGAATCCCCCTGGGGGGCGGACGGCTCCACCGGCCTGGGGGCGCAAAGTATCGAGCGCGGCAGTTGCAGGCGCTCGTTCATGTCGAGCAGGAACACATGCGCGCGGCCATGAAACTCGCGGCCAATCGCGCGCTCGGCGATCTCGACGCACTGCTCGGTCAGCAGCACGCTCGACAGATCCCGCGCCACCTCGAACAACGCGCGCGAACGCGTCGCGCGGTGCGTGGCCACGCGAGCCTCGAAGCGCAGCCCGGCCGTCAGCTGCCCGGTGATCAGGCCGACGACCAGCATCACCGCGAAGGTCAGCAGGTACTGCACGTCGCTGACCGCGAACGACATCCGCGGCGAGACGAAGAAGAAGTCGAACGCCGCGACATTCAGGAACGCCGCGAGCACCGCCGGCCCGCGCCCGAATCGAACCGCGACGCCAACCACAGCGAGCAGGAACAGCATCACGATGTTGGCCAGATCGAAGATCGGCGCGAGCGGCGTCGCGATCAGCGTCGTCGCGCCGCAGGCCGCCGCGGCCCACAGGTAGCCGATGCGCGCGTCGTGCGCGAACTCGCTGCGGTCGTCTGCGCGCGAAGCCGAGGCCGGTGACGCTGCCTCGCTGCGCTGGCCCTCGCCCACCTCGATCAGGTCGAACTCCGGCGCGAGCTGCGCGAGCCGCCGCCCGAGCGCCTCGCGCTGCCAGAACTGCCACGGCGCGCGCGGCTCGTTGTGGCCCATCACGACCTTCGACAGGTTGTGGTGCCGCGCATGCTCGACCAGTGCCGTCGGCACGTTTTGCGCCGAAAGCACCGCGGTCGTCGCACCGAGTTCTCCGGCGAGCTTCACCGTCTGAAGGATGCGCTCGCGCTGCGCGTTCGAGAGCCGCTGCAGCGACGGCGTTTCGACATACACCGCATGCCAGGTCACGGCGAGCTGTTGCGACAGCCGCGCCGCGCTGCGCACCACGTGGTCGTCACCGTCGCGCGGGCCGATCGCGCACAACAGCGCAGCCTCGGTCTTCCACACGGCTGCGATCGACTCGTTGACGCGATACGCCTGCACGTCGTCTTCGATGCGGTCGGCAGTGCGGCGCAGCGCGAGCTCGCGCAGCGCCATCAGGTTGCCCTTGCGGAAGAAGTTGCGGGCCGCGCGCTCGGCCTGCGCCGGCAGGTAGACCTTGCCGGCCTTGAGCCGCCCGATCAACTCGTCGGCCGGCGTGTCGACCAGCACGACCTCGTCGGCACGGTCGAAGAACGTGTCGGGCAGCGTCTCGTGCACGCGGATGCCGGTGATGCCACCGACCACGTCGTTCAGGCTCTCGAGGTGCTGCACGTTGAGCGTGGTGTAGACGTCGATGCCTGCGTCGAGGAGTTCCTCGATGTCTTGCCAGCGCTTCGGGTGCCGCGAGCCCGCCACGTTGCTGTGCGCGAGTTCGTCGACCAGGATCAGCGCCGGCTTGCGCGCCAGCGCGCCGTCGAGGTCGAACTCCGGCAGCGTGCGGCCGCGCGATGTGAGCTGCGCGGGCGGCAGCACGGCCAGCCCCTGCAACTGCGCAGCGGTCTCGACGCGGCCGTGCGTTTCGACCACGCCGGCGAGAACATCGAGCCCGCCGACTTCGAGCGCGCTGCCGGCGGCGAGCATCGCGTAGGTCTTGCCGACACCGGCCGACGCGCCGAAGTAGATGCGCAGCTTGCCGCGCGCCGCGCGCGCCGCGTCGTCGCGCAATTGCAGCAGCAGTTCGTCGGGGTCGGGGCGCGTGTCGGCCATCGGCTATTGTCGCGTCGCGGTCAGCTTCGCGAAGCCGCCAGCGCCAGGTTGAGCTTGAGCACGTCCACACGCGGCTCGCCGATGAAGCCGAGCAGTTGGCCCTCGGTGTTTTGCGCGATCAACGCCTGCACCAGCGCCACCGGCAGGTTGCGCGCCGCAGCGACGCGCGCGGCCTGGTAGTTGGCGCCAGCCACGCTGATGTGCGGGTCGATGCCGCTGGCCGATGCGGTCACCAGGTCGACCGGAATCGGTGCCTTGTTTTCCGGGTCGGCCGCCTTCAGTGCGGCGATGCGGCCCTTGACCGCATCGAGCAGCGCCGGGTTCAGCGGCCCCTGGTTCGAGCCGCTCGAATTGGCGGCGTTGTTGGCCATCGGCAAAGTCG
>JANMWQ010000617.1:0-6197 GCA_031394085.1 Rhizobacter sp.
CGCTGCCCCCGCTTTTTTGCACCTCTACCCATGCTCCAGTACCCCGAGTTCAACCCCGTCGCACTGCAGATCGGCCCGGTCGCGATCCACTGGTATGGCCTGACCTACCTCGTCGCGTTCGTGCTGTTCATCTGGCTCGGCTCGATGCGGGTGAAGCTCGCGCAGTTCGCGTCGCGCGACTGGTCGCGCCGCGACATCGAAGACCTGCTGTTCTACGGCGTGCTCGGTGTCGTGATCGGTGGGCGCATCGGCTACGTGCTGTTCTACAAGCCGGGGTACTACGCGTCGCATCCGCTGGAAGTTTTCGCGGTCTGGAAAGGCGGCATGTCGTTCCACGGCGGCATGCTGGGCGTGATCGCCGCTATGGGGTTGTTCGCTCGCACCCGCAACCGGCAGTTCTTCGACGTGACCGACCTGATCGCGCCATGCGTGCCGACCGGCCTCGCGTCGGGCCGCATCGGCAACTTCATCAACGGCGAGCTGCCCGGCCGCCTCGCCGACCCCGGCCTGCCGTGGGGCATGGTGTATCCGAACGCCGGGCCACTGCCGCGCCATCCGTCGTCGATCTATCAGTTTTTGCTGGAGGGTCTGCTGCTGTTCGTGCTGCTGTGGATTTACGCGAAAAAACCTCGCGGCCTCGGGCAGGTGTCGGGTGCGTTTTTGGTCGGCTACGGCGTGCTGCGTTTCATCGCCGAGTTCTTCCGCGAGCCGGATGATTTTCTCGGGCTGCTCGCACTGAATCTCAGCATGGGGCAGTGGTTGTGCCTTCCGATGATCGCGGCCGGTATCGCGATCTGGCTCTGGGGCCGCGGCCGGCAGGCCCGCTGAGCTCTCCTTCTAGAATCTGTCGATGCGCCAGATTTTTTTAGACACCGAAACCACCGGCCTGAGCCCCGACTCCGGCGACCGCATCATCGAAATCGGCTGCGTCGAAATGCTCAACCGGCGCCTGTCGGGCCGCAACCTGCATTTCTATGTCAACCCCGAGCGGCGCAGCCACGAAGACGCCATCAAGATTCATGGCTTGACCGACGAGTTCCTGGCCGACAAACCGCTGTTCGCGAGCGTTGCCGACGAGCTGCTCGAGTTCGTGGACGGCGCCGAGATCATCATCCACAACGCGAGCTTCGACGTCGGCTTTCTGAACGAGGAACTGCGCCGCCTGGGCCGCCCCAAGTTCCCCGGCTTCGTCCGGCAGATCACCGACAGTCTCTTCATGGCGCGCGAGATGTTCCCCGGCAAGGCGAACTCGCTCGACGCGCTGTGCCGCCGGCTGGAGGTCGACAACTCGAACCGTTCGCTGCACGGCGCGCTGCTCGACGCCGGCCTGCTCGCCGAGGTCTACATCCGGTTGACCCGCGGCCAGAACTCGCTGGTGATCGACGCGGGCGAGACGAGTGCCGCGCAGGCCGCGCTCGAAGCGGTCGACTTCAGCCTGCTCGCGCTGCCGGTCTTGTTCGCGAGCGAGGCTGAATCGGCCGCGCACGCCGTCGTACTCGCGGAGGTCGACAAGGCCAGCGGCGGCAGGGCTGTCTGGCGGCAGGCAGCCCCTGTGGCATAATTTGCGGCGGTTCGCGGCACCCCTCCAGCCCGCTGAACGCAACGCATTCGGGCGGTTAGCTCAGGGGTAGAGCACAACATTCACACTGTTGGGGTCGGGGGTTCGAAACCCTCACCGCCCACCATCGATACATTCCCTCATTCAGCGGTTCACCGGATCGTCGGCGCCGTCGTTCATGTTGTGGATGCAGCTGTATCGATTGGGCTCGTTCCAGGCTTCTAGGGATAACGATCGGCCAACGTCCGCCTAGGCTTCTTGTTTTCAGCACGTCGTTCGGCCGCCGCGTCGCGGCGCTCCGGGCGCAGAGGAAACATGATGAAGCCATCCCTTTCCGGCAACCTTTCGCTCGGCGTGATCTTCGTGGTTTCGCTCGGCGCGGCTTTCGCGGTCGGCGCCTGGCAGGGTCGTCACAGTGCGGGCGGTTCGTTGCCGGTCGCGCTGGCCGTCGGGCACGCCGAGTTCGTGCAATCCGGAAGTGGCGTGGCCGAGCCCGACCGCGGCGTTCCCAATGCTGCCGAAGCGCTCGGCCATGCGAGCGCGCCGGGCGCGTCGGAGGCCAGCGTGCCGACCTTCTGACCCGCGAGCGAGGTCTGCGCCGGCCGTAGACTGTCCAGCTCGTTCAATTCGCCGTCATCGGCAGAAGGATGCGCTGATGCACACGGTCGCAGTCATCGTCGGGAGCCTCCGGCGCGAGTCCATCAATCTGCGATTCGCGAAGGCGCTCGCCAAACTGGGCGGGCCGACATTGGCATTGCAACTCGTCGAGCTCGGCGACGTGCCGCTCTACAACGAAGACCTGTGGGCGAACCCGCCCGAGGGCGTGTTGCGCATGAAGCGCGAGGTCGAGGCCGCGGATGCGGTGCTGTTCGTCACGCCCGAATACAACCGCGGGGTCCCCGCGGTCGTGAAGAACGCGATCGACTGGGGCTCGCGGCCCCGTGGCAAGAGTTCGTGGGCCGGCAAGCCCGCGGCGATCGTCGGCACCAGCCCCGGGGCGATCGGCACGGCGGTGGCGCAGGCGCACCTGCGCAGCGTGCTGGTCGCCTGCGGCGTGCGGCTGCTGGGCTCACCCGAGGTCTATTTCCAGACCAAACCGGGCTTGATCGCCGACGACTTTTCGATCAGCGACGACGCCACACGCGAGTTCCTCGCCCGCTTCATCGACAAGCTCGCGCTGCACATCGAGGGCTGATGGGCGGCATTGGTGGATGAGGTCGACGCGGTCGTCATCGGCGCCGGAGTCGTCGGTCTCGCGATCGGCCGTGCGTTCGCGCTGCGCGGGCTCGAGACGATCGTGCTCGAACGCGCGAACGCGATCGGCACCGGTACCAGTTCGCGCAACAGCGAGGTCGTCCACGCCGGCATCTATTACCCGGCTGGTTCGCTGAAAGCGCGCTTGTGCGTGGCGGGGCGCGAGCAGCTCTACCGCTACTGCGAATCGCACGGCGTCGCGCACAAACGTTGCGGCAAGCTGCTTGTCGCGACGAGCGAGGCGCAGCGCGCCAAGCTCGCGCTGATCCAGGCACAGGCCGCGCGCAACGGCGTGCACGATTTGCGCGTGCTCGACGCGGCGCAGGTGCGCGCGATCGAGCCGGCGCTGAGCGCGGTCGCGGCCCTGCACTCGCCGTCGACCGGCATCGTCGACAGCCACGCGCTGATGCTCGCGCTGCAGGGTGACCTTGAAGCGCACGGCGGCGCGCTCGCCTTGTTGTCGCCGGCCCTGTCGATCGACAGCACCGGCGAGTCGCATGTGGTCAAGGTCGGCGGCGCGGCGCCGATGGCATTGGCCGCGCGCCTGGTCGTGAACGCGGCCGGGTTGTGGGCGCCTGCCGTGGCAACGAAGATCGACGGCCTTGCGAAGGGGCAGGTGCCGCAGCCGCGCTACGCGAAGGGCAACTACTTCTCGCTCGTCGGCCGGGCGCCGTTCTCGCGCCTGATCTACCCAATCCCCGAAGAGGCCGGCCTGGGCGTGCACCTGACACTCGATCTGGCCGGGCAGGCGCGATTCGGCCCGGATGTGGAGTGGATCGAGCCCGCGACGCCGGACGACATCGACTACGCGGTCGACGCGCGCCGTGCGGCCGCTTTCGAGGCCGCCATCCGCACTTACTGGCCCGGCCTGCCCGCCGGCGCGCTGCAGCCGGCCTACAGCGGCGTGCGGCCCAAGCTGCAGTCGACCGGTGCGCACGCAGACGACTTCGTGTTGCAAGGCCCGGCCGCGCATGGCATCGGCGGCCTGATGAACCTCTACGGCATCGAGTCGCCGGGGCTCACATCGAGCCTGGCGCTGGCCGACGAAGTGCTCAGCCGGCTGGGGCTGTGACGGCCTCGGCCTGCGGCGCCTGCCACTGGCCGTTGACGAGCAACTCGTGGGGCTGGAACTGCGCCTTGTAGGCCATCTTGCCGCTCTGGCCGATCCAGTAGCCGAGGTACACGTGCGGCAACTTCAGCAGCCGCGTCTGTTCGATCTGCCACATCACGTTGTAGGTGCCGTAGCTGGTGTGCGGCTCGGGCTCGTAGAAGGTGTAGACGGCGGAGAGCCCGTCGTTGAGCACATCGAGAATCGACACCATTTTGAGCGAGCCCAGCCCTTCGTTCGACGGCTCGCGAAACTCGACCAACCGGGAATTCACGCGGCTCTGCAGCAGGAACTGGGTGTACTGGTCGACACTGTCGTGGTCCATGCCACCGCCGAGGTGACGGCCGGCCTGGTAGCGCAGGTAGAGCTGGTAGTGCTCGGGCACGAAGCACAGGCGCAGCACGCGGGCCTCGAGGTTGGCGTGGGCTTTGACGGCGCGACGCTGGCTGCGCGTCGGCTCGAAACGCGCGACCGGGATGCGCAGCGGCAAACACGCCTTGCAGCCGTCGCAATACGGCCGGTAGGTGAACATGCCGCTGCGCCGAAACCCGTTGGCCACCAGGCCCGAGTAGGCGTCGGCGTGGATCAGGTGGCTGGGGGTGGCGACCTGCGAGCGCGCCATGCGGCCTTCGATGTAGCTGCAGGGGTAAGGCGCCGTCGCGTAGAACTGCAGTGACGCGAGCGGGAGTTCTTTCGGGTGGGTCACGGGCCGCTGTCCTTGGCGGGGGCCTCGGCAAGGTTGCTGCCGAGATGCCGCCACATCGCCAAATCATAGGTCCAATCGGTGACCGGCGGTTCCGCGAGGCTGCGCGCCAGCCGGGTCTCGAACTCGGTGCGCCGCAGCTCGCGCGCGCCCATCGAGGCGAGGTGGCCGGTGTGCTGCTGGCAGTCGATCATCGGCATGCGGTTCTCGCGGCAAAAGCACACCAGCGCGGCAAAGGCGATCTTCGAGGCATCGGTGCGGTGCGCGAACATCGATTCGCCGAAGAACATGCGACCCAGGCCGATGCCGTAGAGGCCGCCGACGAGTTCGCCGTCGATCCAGGCCTCGAAGCTGTGCGCCCGACCGAGCGCGTGCCAGTGGCAATAGGCCTCGATCATGTCGGGGACGATCCAGGTGCCGTCCTGGCCGCCGCGCGGGGTCTGCGCGCAGGCGGTGATGACGTTTCTGAATGCGCTGTCGATGCGCAGCTCGCAGCGCGTGTCAGCGGCGAATCGGCGCACCGTCTTGCGCAGTGAGCGTGACAGCCGGAACTCGCCGGTCAGCAGCACCATGCGCGGGTCGGGCGACCACCACAGCACCGGCTGGCCGTCGCTGTACCAGGGAAAGATGCCGCGCGAATAAGCCTCGGTGAGCCTGTCGGGGGTCGGGTTGCCGCCGGCGGCGAGCAGGCCCGGGGCGTCGCTGCCGAACGGCAGCGCCGTGCCGGTAGCGGGCAGCGGGTCGTCGGGGCCACACAGCCAGTGGATCACGATGGGCGGTCCGCTCCGGTTTGCATCAGTCATTGTCCTGGGTTTTTCGCAGCTCGCGGCGAGTGAGAATTCAGCCCCGTTGGTCCAACCCGAGAACTTCGATGTCATTGCAAACTCAAGTGTTCAGCTGTACCGCGCTGGCGGCCCTCGCCGGTGCCGCGTGTGCCGCCGACGACGCCTTTGAGCCGATCACGCCGTACCGCCCGTCGGTTTCCAGCCCGGCACAGTTGCCGGCGGCGGGCCAGATCGAGTTCGAGTTCGGCGGCCTGCAGCAGCGCGCCGACGATGCGCGCCGCAGCAGCACGCCCTATCTGTTCAAGCTTGCGTTCACAAAAGAGTGGGGGCTGCTGTTCGGCGGCGAGGCGCACGTGTGGCAGCGCGAGGGCGCCGACCGTGCGCAGGGCTTGGGCGACACCACGCTGACGCTCAAACGCGCCTGGACCGTCGACGTCGACTCGGCATTTGGCTTGGAACTCGGCGTGAAGCTGCCGACTGCCAACGACACGATCGGCAGCGGCAAGACCGACTGGTCGGTCAACACGATCTACAGCCGCGACGTCGGGCCGGTGCACATCGACGCGAACCTGAATGCGCTGCGGTTCGGGGCGGTCGATGCGGGAACATCACGAACCCAGCTCGGCGCGTCAGCCTCGGTCTCGACGGCGCTCTCGCCGCACTGGGGCATCACCGGCGAACTCTCGGGCACGCGCCGCTCGGGCGCCGAGCGCGGCGCGCAGGTGCTGACCGCGCTCACCTACAGCCCGAACAGGCTGCTGACCTTCGACATAGGCATGTCGCGCGCGG
>JANMWQ010000632.1:0-5015 GCA_031394085.1 Rhizobacter sp.
GCGACCGACCATTGTCGATCGATGCGGTATTGCACTCGCACGTCGGCAACGAGAAAGCTGCTGACGCCGGTGTAGGTGGCGCCGTTCGGGTCGCTGTTGTCGAGCGTGCCGTACTGCCGGCCGCTGTAGCGCGCGCCGCCGGTGAACGACCAGCGCGCGTCGGGCCGGTAGGTGGCGAGCAGGGTGGCGCGCCAGTTCGGCACGCGCGGCTGCCACTGGCCGGCGCTGGCCGGAAACTTGTCGTTCTTCGTGATGATGGAGTGAGCGAAGGTCAGGCTGGTGCTGATCTCAAGACCTTTGATGCCCACCTCGTTCGCCTGCGCCGCGAGTTCGAGCCCGGTCGTGCGGACCGCGTCGACGTTCTGGATGTTGGTGACGTTGGGCGTTACGCTGACATTGGTCTGCGAGTACAGCGCGTCGGTGGTGCGCTCGTGGAACACGGTCGCGCGCAGCACGCCGATGCCGGTGTCGCGCTCGGCCGTGAGCTCGCCGGTCCAGGACTTCTCGGGTTTGAGGTTCGGGTCGTTGTTGACGACCGTGGTCGAGCTGATCGATCCCTGGTAGAGCTCGGCCACCGTGGGCATGCGCACCGCGCGGCCGACCGAGGCCTTGAACGTCCACAGGTCGGTCGGTGAAAACGAGAGCGCCGCCTTCGGCGAGAAGTGCGATTCGCTGCGTTCGGCGAAGGGCTGCGGCGCGTTCGTGCTGGCATCGGCAATCGAGCCATTGAACGCGCGCCAGTGCTCGAAGCGACCGCCGATCACGGCTTTCCATTGCGGCGCGAGGCGCCACGCGTCTTGGGCCCAGACGCTCGCCAGCGTGGTGTCGCCGTTGAAGGCAGAAAAGCGCGAGCCGGCATCGCCACCGAGCCAGTCGGCGGTGTTCGACACGAGCGTGCGCAGCTTGAAGGCATCGCGTTGCAGCCCCGCTTCGACGACGTGTTCGCCGCCCGGCCCCTGCGGCCGCCAGATGCCCTTGAGCGCCAGCGTGTTCCAGCCCGTGCCTTTCAGGTCGGTGATGCGGCCCGCGCCACCGGCCGCAGCGCCGGGCAGGAACCCGGTCGGCGCGCGCACCTCGTCCTTCTGGTAGTCGTACAGGCTGGCTGCGACCTCCCCGTCCCATGTGCCGCGGGTGTTGCTTTTGACGCTCAGGCCGTGGGCGATGTGTTCGAGCCTGGCGCGGCTCGGCGCGAAGTCGCTCGGGCTCAGCGTGTAGTCGCGCCCGTCGATGTTGACCTTCGGATTGGCCGCGCTGCCGTAGACCGCATTGCCCGTGGCATCGCGCAGGTAGCTGCTGACCTCGCGCTCGGCGTCGTTGGTCCAGACGCCGAGCGTGTACGAGGCCCGCAAGGTGCTCGAGAAGTCGTACGCGAGCTTGAGCTTCGCGTGGTCTTGCACGGTGTGGATGCGGTTCGTGTCGCCGAGGATCAGCCAGTCTTTGTTGGCCGGGTTCTTGTCGGCGACCGCACCCGTCACCGGCGTGCCGGCGGTGCCCGCCACGCCGGCCGACACCAGCTTGTTCGCGAACGCGATCGGCTGGCCGGTGCTGTCGAGCCGGTTCACGTTGAGCCACCACGACCAGTCGCCGTTTCGGCTGCCGATCGAGGCGCTGCCGCTGCCGCCGCTGAAGCGGTCGTCGGTGCCGTAGTGGCGAAAGTTCTGCGTGAAACCCTGCAGCTTGGCGTGGGCCTCGAACTGGGTCGGCATGCGCGTGATGAAGTCGACGATCGCGCCTGCCGAGTTGCCCGAATACGCGGCCGAGTACGGGCCGTACAGCACATCCACCCGGTCGATTTCCTCGGGCGTGACCAGCCCCCAGCGCGGCGTGTAGCTGGCGCCGTTGCCGAGCAGGTTCGACAGCAGGATGCCGTCGGCGTAAACCAGCGAGCGCGCGCTGTTGCCGGTGCCCGAGGCGCGCGTGGCGAGCACGGCGTGGTCGTAGTCGCCGATGTAGCGCTTGCGCACGTTCAGGCTCGGAAAGTACTTCAGCGCGTCTTCCGCGTCGGTCGCGTTGATGGTCTGCTCGATCTGTTGGCCGCTGATGCTTTGGGTGGTGGTCGGGATCTCGGTCGGCATCGTGGCCGGGCGGATGCCGACGACCTCGACGCGTTCGAGCGTGGCCTTGGCGTCGTTGGCGGCGAGCCGCACGGGATCGGCCGGCTGCGCGATGGCGGCGGCCGGCAACGCGAGCAGCAGCGCGGCTCGCAAGGTGGAATCGATCATTGGGTGGGTCCTGAACGCGGGCACGGTTCACACCGGGCCGCAACACATGGCGCCGCGCACGACGCGCCGGTTCAGGCGGTCATCAACGCAGGCAAGGCGTGAGATTCAGGCGAACGCGGGCGGCCCGTGTTTGAGCCGCGCGACCCAGGTGGCGCAGGCATCGGGCGCTTGCGAGGATGGGTGCGCGCGGTGTGGCAGCGCACCCTGCAACAGCACCGGTGCAGGCGCGAGCGCGGGCGGCTCGAGTTGCGCGAGCGCCGTCAACGCGGTCAGCGCGCAATGCTCGCTGCCGTGGCCCGACGGGTGATCGGACGCCGGCTCGGTAGCGCCACCCCCTTGCGCCACCAGCGACACGCCGTAGACCGTGCAGACCTCGACCAGCGTCTTGCCCTGCATCTGCGCCGAAGCGCTGGCGAGCCACGGCATCGCCGACTTCAGCAGCAATGCGGCGGCGAAGACCCAGAGGGCCCAGCGCGACGACGGTTGGCGGAAGTTCATGGCAGGCGGATTCTGTCAGACGATATCGGCAGGTCGCAACGGATAATGAACCATGGCCATCCAGACCGATGATTTCGAGCCCGCGAAGCGCGCGGAAAACCGCGTGGTGAGTGCCGCGCCCGCGTCACCGAACGAAGAGGCGATCGAGCGCGCGCTGCGGCCCAAAGGCCTGGCCGAATACGTCGGCCAGGCCAAGGCGCGCGAGCAGCTCGAGATCTTCATCGGCGCCGCCAAAATGCGCAGCGAGGCGATGGACCACGTGCTGCTGTTCGGACCGCCGGGGCTCGGCAAGACGACGCTCTCGCACATCATCGCCAACGAACTCGGCGTGAACCTGCGATCGACCTCCGGCCCGGTGCTCGAGAAGCCGAAAGACCTGGCCGCGATCCTGACGAACCTCGAGCGCAACGATGTGCTCTTCATCGATGAAATCCATCGCCTCAGCCCGGTCGTCGAGGAAATCCTGTACCCCGCGCTCGAGGATTACCAGATCGACATCATGATCGGCGAAGGCCCGGCCGCGCGCTCGATCAAGCTCGATCTGCAGCCCTTCACGCTGATCGGCGCGACCACCCGCGCCGGCATGCTGACCAACCCGCTGCGCGACCGCTTCGGCATCGTCGCGCGGCTGGAGTTCTACACGCCCGAAGAGCTCGCGCGCATCGTGCACCGCTCGGCCGGCCTGCTCAAGGTGCCGACCGACGAAGCAGGCGCCTTCGAGATCGCGCGCCGCTCGCGTGGCACGCCGCGCATCGCGAACCGCCTGCTGCGCCGCGTGCGCGACTACGCCGACGTGAAGGCCGACGGCCGCATCGGCAAGGCGCTCGCCGACAAGGCGTTGAAGATGCTCGATGTCGACGCCCACGGCCTCGACCTGATGGACCGCAAGATCCTCGAGGCGATCGTGCACCGCTTCGACGGCGGCCCGGTCGGACTCGACAACGTGGCCGCCGCGATCGGCGAAGAGCGCGACACGATCGAAGACGTGATCGAGCCCTACCTGATCCAGCAAGGCTACCTGCAGCGCACGCCGCGCGGGCGGGTCGCCACGCCGGCGGCGTACCGGCATTTGGGCGTGACGCCGCCGAAGATTTCGGGTGCGTCGGATCTGTTCGAGCCCTGATCGGCAGTTTGGCCTTTGCCTCCGGTGAGGATCAAGCCGGCGCGGCGCACTGCTCCGTTCGTGTCCCCCGGCCGGGCTGCGCCCACCCTCCTCCTTGACCTCACTGCGCAGCACGCCTCACCGCCTTGATTTGCAGCAGCGGTGTTGATCGGCGCGAAGAGTCTCGGTGTGCTTGCCGAGGGCGGCGGCCACCCAGTGCCCTCGGCCTGCGCCACGCGCCGCGGCGCCGACTACTTTGCCGATTTGCGCCGCTGCAGCCACGCCAGCAGTTCGCCGACGAAGCCCTTGCGGAACGCGACCACGCAGACGACGAAGATGCCGCCGATGATCACGTTGATCCACGAGCCGACCTGATCGGCGAGAAAGTTCTGCAAACCGATGATCGTGAACGCGCCGATCACCGGGCCAGCGAACGTGCCCATGCCGCCGAGCAACGTCATCAGCACGACCTCGCCCGAGAGCGACCAGTGCGCGTCGCTGAGCGTGGCGAAGCCGAGCACCAGCGTCTTCAACGATCCGGCCAGGCCGGCGATGGCCGTCGACAGCACGAACGCGAGCAGCTTGTAGCGGTCGACGTCGTAGCCGAGCGAAACCGCGCGCGGCTCGTTCTCACGGATCGCTTTCAGCACCTGGCCGTAGGGCGAATGCACGATGCGGATGATGAACAGGAACACCGCGACGAAGACCGCGAGCACGACGTAATACATCAGCTTGTCGTCGGCCAGCGAGACCAGGCCGAACAGCTTGCCGCGCGGCACGCCTTGCAGCCCGTCTTCACCGCCGGTGAACGACGCCTGCAGGAACACGAAATAGATCATCTGCGCCATCGCCAGCGTGACCATCGCGAAGTAGATGCCCTGGCGGCGGATCGCGATCAGGCCCACGCCCAGACCGCACAGCGCCGCGATACCTGTGCCTGCGAGCACGCCGAGTTCGGGCGACAAACCCCCCGTGCGCACCAGCCAGCCGGTGGCTTAGGCGGCAGCGCCCAGATAGGCCGCGTGGCCGAACGACAGCAGCCCGGTGTAGCCCAGCAACAGGTTGAACGCGCAGGCGAAGATCGCGTAGCACAGCGCCTTCATCATGAAGACCGGGTACAGGCCGACGAACGGCGCCGCGAGCAAAAGCGCGAGGCCGACCCACAGGCCGATGCGGCTGAGCCGTTGAACGCG
>JANMWQ010000644.1:0-4013 GCA_031394085.1 Rhizobacter sp.
CACCGTGACCGCATCCTGCCCGCGATCGCGCTGCTGAACGACAAGCTCGAGGTGGTCAACGTCGACAACGGCAGCGACTACCGGCAAATCACGCTGGCGCAGGTCGGGCTGTACCAGACGCCGCTGAATGCCGCGGCCGAGACCGCGATGACGCATGCGTTCGAGCGACTTGCTGAAGCCAAAGACGAGTCTCCGGTGCTTTACATCGAACACCGCGAGATCCGTGCTCGAAGGCGTGCCGGCGGTGTTGTCTGGTTCGATTTCAGGGAGCTCTGCGGAGGTCCGCGCTCGCAGAACGACTACCTGGAGCTCGCGGCCCAGTTTCATACGGTGCTGCTTTCGGGCGTGCCGGCGATGTCGCCGCGCATGGCTTCGGAAGCGCGCCGCTTCACGTGGCTGGTCGACGTGCTGTACGACCGCCGCGTCAAACTGATCCTGTCGGCCGAGACCGAGCCCGAGGGCCTCTACACCGAAGGACCGATGGCGCACGAGTTTCCGCGCACGGTGTCACGGTTGCGCGAAATGCAGTCGGTCGAGTTTCTGGCATTGGCGCGTCGCGATGTGGATACTTCGCTGACATGAAGCTCGTCTGCGTCTTGCTGGTGTGCGGTGCCTCGACAGCGGCTTGGGCCGATGCTGAGCACGACCGCATCCGCAATGAGCGCAGCGCCGCCAACACGCGGCTCGCCGCTCAGGAGCGCGAGTGCGAGACGCGCTTCGTCGTTGCGCCCTGCCTCGAGGCCGCGCGCACCGAAAGCCGCGCGACGCTGTCGCATCTGCGTCAGCAGGAGCTTCATCTCGACGAGGGCCGGCGTCGTGCCACGGTCGAAGCGCGCCGCAAGGCGATCGCGGAGAAGGCCGAAGCCCAGCAAGCGCGTGCCAGCGATTCGGAGGCCCAGCCGCCGCGGGTGCGGGTGCGGCGCGATCCGCAGGCCGTGCCGGCGCCGTCGAAACGCACCGCGGATGACGAGGCAATGCGCGAATCCGGTGCCGCTGCAATCGGCGCAGGTCGAGCCTCGAACGAGCAGCGCAGTGAGGAAAAATTCGACGCGAGGGCGCGCGCATTGCGAACGCACCAGGAATCGGTCGAGCGTCGCAACGTGCAGCGCGCGGCACGAGGCAAGGCGGCGGCCCCCTTGCCGGCGACTGCGAGCGGTTCGGCACCGCGCTGAACGCGGCTCGGCTCGGTAGCCCGGCTACTCGAGTGCTTCGACGCGCACCAGAGCGAGCGAGAGGTTGTCTCCGCCGCCGCGGGCGCGTTGGCGCGCTTTGCTCACCAGCATCTCGCTCGCCTCGCGCGGCGGCAGCGCATGCACGATCGCGCCGATTTCTCTCGGCGTGAAGTAGTGCCAGAGGCCGTCGCTGCAAGCCAGGATGCTGTCGCCGATGTCGAGCTGATCGACATGCCTGTGCGAGAGCGGAGGGTCGGCATTCGTGCCGAGGCAACCGGTCAACAAATTCGATTGCGGGTGCGCGTTGGCTTCGTCTTCGGTGATCTGGCCTTCTTCGACGAGACGCTGCACATACGAGTGATCGACCGTTCGGCTGACCAGATCGGCACCGCGGAAGTGGTAGACCCGTGAATCGCCCGCGTGGATGATGTCGCACTCGCGCGAAGGGCTGACGATGAACGCGGCGACCGTGCTGTGCGGTTCTTCCTCCGAGGTGATCGCGGTCAGCTTGATCATCAGATGGGCTTCGAGCACGAGTTGCTTGAGCGCCTCTCCGGCGTCGTCGCTGCTCGGTGCATAGCGCTCGAACAGTTGATTCGCGGTCAACAGCACCTGGTCTGCGGCCTTGCGACCGCCGCTCTTGCCACCCATGCCGTCTGCGAGCACGGCCATCATGCAGCCCGGCGTGCGGTCGTGCGGCAGGATTTCGACCTGGTCCTGTTGATAGGCACGGTCGCCGCGGTGGATGCCTGTGGTGCCGGTGAGGCGGTAGCCCGTGATCGCTGTGCTCATTAAAAAAATACCTTTGTGCTTCGCACTCCGGTATTCGCCCAAGGGCCCGACGGGCCACTTCGTGGCCCATGGCGGCCCGGCGTGCTCATGATCGAAAACTATAATCGGTTTGCATTCGTTCTCACCGCCCAATTCCGCACAGAATCCGCAGCCACAGCGCGCGCCCATGGACCTCAACCTGCATTCCCTGCCGCGCCGCTTGATCGAGCTGCGAATGGAGCACGCCGACCTCGACAGCCTGATCGACCAGGCCGCACTCACGCTACCGGACGACGAGTTGAGCGTGCGCCGCCTGAAGAAACGCCGCCTGTTGCTGCGCGACCGGATATCGCAGATCGAGGCGGAGCTCGATCCGCCCGAACCGGCGTGAGCCCACTGGAAGAAGCGGTCACGGCCGCCTTCGCGCGCGGTGGCGCGCTCGCACAGGCCGATGAACACCACGTCGAGCGTGAGGTTCAGTTGCGCATGGCCATGGGCGTCGCGCAGGCCATCGACACGAAGAGCGCGCTGGTCGCCGAAGCCGGCACCGGTGTCGGCAAAACCTTCGCGTACCTGGTGCCGACCTTGCTGAGCGGTGCGCGCGCGCTGGTCAGCACCGCGACCAAGAGCCTGCAGGACCAGCTCTTCCTGCGCGACATCCCGCGGCTGCGCGAGGCGCTGAAGCTGCCAGTCACCGTCGCGCTGCTGAAGGGCCGCAGCAGCTACCTCTGCCTGCACCGGCTGAGCCAGGCGCGACAGGCCGAGACGCCGCCCGATCGGTGGGCGATGCGCACGCTGGCGAAGGTCGAGCAGTGGTCGCACGTGACCGTCAGCGGTGACCTGGCAGAACTCGAAGGCTTGGACGAACGCAGCAGCGTGATTCCGCTCGTCACGTCGACGCGCGAAAACTGCCTGGGTCAGGAGTGCCCGCAGTTTCGCCAATGCCACGTCGTCAAGGCGCGGCGCGAAGCGATGCTGGCCGACATGGTGGTCGTCAATCACCATCTGTTCTTCGCCGACATGACCCTGCGCGACACCGGCGTGGCCGAGTTGTTGCCGAGCGTTGAAGTAGCGCTTTTCGACGAGGCCCATCAACTCACCGAGGCGGGCGTGCAGTTTCTGGGCACCACGCTCGGCACCGCGCAGGTGATCGATTTCGCGCGCGACATGCTGGGCGTTGGGCTGCAGCAGGCGCGCGGGTTGCAGCCGTGGCAGGAGCTGGCCGGCGCCTGCGATCTCGCCGCGCGCGACCTGCGCATCGCCGCGGCTGGGCGACTGCGCGACTTGCGCGGCACGATCAAACTGCGATGGAACGAGCGCGGCGAACAGGATGACTTCAGGGCGGGCCTCGAAGGGGTCAAGCAAACCTGCGAGGCCGCTGCGGCGAGCCTCAAGGTGGTCGTCGACATGTCTCCTGATTTCGGCAAGCTGATGGAGCGTGCGGCTCACTTCGCCGGGCTCGCGCAAAGCTTCGCCGCGCCGGCCGAGGATGGCAACGTGCGCTGGATCGATGTCTCGCCGCACCAGGCGCGTCTTGTCGATTCGCCGCTCGACATCCGCGACGCGTTGCGCGAGCAGATGGCCTCGTCACCCAAGGCCTGGGTGTTCACCTCTGCCACGCTCGGCGACGACGACCGCCTCTCGTGGTTCACCGAGTCCGCAGGCCTGACCGATGCGCGCACCTTGCGGCTGGGCAGCCCGTTCGACTACGCGGCCCACGCGCGCCTCTACGTGCCGCGCGGTTTCCCGAAACCCAACGAGCCGGACCATGCAGCCTCGGTCGCGGTGCTCGCCTCGCGGTGTGCGCGTGCGCTCGGTGGTCGCACCTTCGTGCTGACGACAACGCTCCGCGCGCTGCAGGCGATCGGCGAGCGGCTCAAGCTGGAGTTCGATGCGAACGGCGATTCATTGCAGGTGTTGATTCAAGGCCAGATCCCGAAGCGCCAGTTGATGCAGCAATTTCTCAACTCACCGCGTTCGGTGCTGGTCGGCTCGCAAAGCTTCTGGGAAGGCATCGACGTGCCAGGCGACGCGCTGCAGTGCGTGCTGATCGACAAGCTGCCCTTTCCG
>JANMWQ010000656.1:0-3231 GCA_031394085.1 Rhizobacter sp.
CGCCCCTTCGCCACGCCGATCCTTCTTGCGCGATCGACCGTAGGCGGATGCAACGGAACGAGCTGCGCCGCCGGGCGGCCGTGTCGCGCAATGATGAATTCCTGCGCCCTGCCAGTTTCGATTTCGTGCACGAGTCTGGACAGCGAGGTCTTGGCGTCGCGAATGTTGATGATCTGTGGCATCAAATTTCCTTCTGCCGATCTGGTTTCAAGATTGCTCTTTAATGGCTCCCTCGCCCCATTGGGGAGAGGGCGGGGGTGAGGGGCTGCGCCGGGCACCGTAGCGCTGACGCGCCCTTACCGCAACCCTCTCCCAGAGGGAGAGGGAGTCATTCGAAGAGCTATCGGACTCTCTGCGGTCATGGCCGCACCGCCTTTCCCAGCGTCGGGCGGAACGCACGTGCCCTCGGATCGAACGCATCGCGCACGCCGTCGGCGAACAGGTTGGCAGCCAGCACGAGCGTCACCATGAAGCCGAACGCAGCCGCGAACGACCACCACACCAGCGGGTCGCGGCTCATCTCTGTGCGCGCCAAATAGATCATGCCGCCGAAGCTGTTCATCGACGGGTCGACGCCCACGCCCACATACGACAGCACCGCTTCGTAGAGGATCAGCGCCGAGAAGTCGAGCACGGTCGTGATGATGATCAGGTGCACCACGTTCGGGAACACATGCCTCGCCATGATGCGCAGCGAGCTCACGCCGAACGCGGTGGCAGCCTGCACGTACTCGAGTTGCGTGAGCTTCATCGTCTCGGCACGCAGCAGACGGCACAGCGTCGACCAGCCGGTGAGGCCGAGGATCACGCAGAGCATGAACAGCCGCACGTCGGCGCGCTCGGCACCGGTCTCGAACAGATCGGGGTGGGTGTCGATGAAGACTTGCATCATCAGCACGCAGGCCGCGATCAACAGCACGTTCGGGATCGACGACAGCAAGGTGTAGAGGTATTGCACGACCTCGTCGACCCAACCGCGCAAGTAGCCCGAAACGATGCCGAGGCCGACCGCCAGCGGCAGCGTCGCGATCGTCGACAGCGTGCCGATCACGAACGCGGTGCGGATGCTCTTGAGCGCCTGGTAGAACACGTCGTTGCCGGTGCGGTCGGTGCCGAACACGTGGTAGTGCTGTGCAAGCGCGATCAGCGGGCCGAAGAACAGCCCCAGCGCCAGCACGGTGACGAGCACGGCGCGCCAGGGCAGATCGGTCTGGTTGCGCATCACGCGCTGCCAGGCGCTGCGAAAGCCTTCGCTGTGCGCACGCGCGACGACCGCGGCCACGCCGAGTGCGACGAGCAGCGCGGCGATTAACCCGCCGGTCACGCCGCTGAATACGCGCGTCAGCACATCGACCCACCACAGCGACTCGTCCTTCAGCCGCTCGCCGCCGTGGGTGAGCCGCGGGTAGATGCGCTCGATCTGCCCGCCGACTTCGACCGAATCTTTCGTGAAGCCGCGCATCGCGAGCGGCGCCGAGTACGAGGTTTCGCGGCCTTCGACGAGGCGCGCGAGCGCCAGGTCGAGCAACGATTCGGTGCGCGTGCTGTAGGCCTGCTGCTGCTGCGCGCCGGCGCTCGGCGCACGGTCGAGCGCGCGGCGAAAGTGCACGCTGTCGATCACCGAGACGGCGAAGAACAGCACCAGCACCACACCCGAGCAGATCGCCGCGCGGTCGCGCAGCACCTTGAGCCAGGTCGCGCGCAGGTTGATGCTGGCGCGGATGCGAAAGCCGTAGAGCACGAGCAGCACGAGCGTGGCGAGCACGACCACGTCGGACCAGAGAATGACGATCTTCGGGAGCATCAGGCAAGCCTCATGCGAGCCGAACACGCGGGTCGACGACGGTGTAGGCCACGTCGATGAGGATGTAGCTCGCGATGTAAATCAGCGAGCCGATGAAGACCATCGAGCGCACGATCGCGAAATCTTGCCCCGTGATCGCCTCGATCACGTACGAGCCGAGCCCGGGGATGCCGAAGAAGCTCTCGAACACGAGGCTGCCCAAAAATACGAACGGCAGGTAGCTGCCGGCGCTCGTCAGGATCGGTATCAGCGCGTTGCGCAGCACGTGGTCGAACAGCACCTTCGGTTCGCTCAGGCCTTTGGCGCGCGCGGTGCGCACGTAGTCGCGGCCGAGTTCTTCGAGGAACATCGCGCGGTACAGCCGCCCTTCACTGCCGAGCCGCGACAACAGCGAGAGCATCACCGGCAACACCAGAAAGCGCGCCGCATCCCAGCCCGACTCGAAGCCCGAGATCGGCACGAGGTGGAACACGCGCGAGAACAGGTACTGCCCGACGATGACGTAGAACAGCGCACTGATCGACAGCATCAGCACACATGCCACGACGCCCCAAAAGTCGATCGCGGAGTTCTTGAAGAACACCAGCAGCAACGCGAACCCGACGCTGACGACGATCTGCAGCAGGAACAACGGCACCGCGAGCTGCAGGCTGATCACCATGCGGGTGGCGATCTCGTGGCCGATGTCGGTCGCGCTCTTCGAATCGGAGCGGCCGAAGTCGAGCACCATCAGCGACACCGAGCGATCCCAGAACACGGTGTCGGTCGCCTTGCGCGCACCCTCGGCGGCGGTGTTCCAGTAGAGCGGCCTGTCATAGCCGCGCTCGACTTTCCACTTCAGGATCTGCTCCTGCGTGACGCGCTTGCCGCCGATGTTGAGCCGCGCCATGTCGTCGGGCGTGTTGACACTGAAAAACAGCATGAAGGTCACGAGGTTCACGCCGATCAGCACGAGCACGCCGTAGAACACGCGGCGGATGAGGTAGTTCAGCATGGGCAGTTCAGCATGGGCAGTTCAGCATCACTCAGGCCTTCGCGGTCAAGCGCTCTCGCGCACGGAACGCGCGCCGTGCGATCCAGCCCAACACCAGCGAGGCGAGCGCCATCAGCACCAACGGCCAGTAGCGCGGCGGGTTCCACTCGGCCTGCAACTTCGTGCGCAACGGCGCATCGACCTTGTAGTACAGCGCGCGGTCGTTCGTGAACAGGCCGTACTTCGCGTCGCCCACCCATTGCTGGTAGGCGCCGGCCGAATACGGAAAGTAGCCGAACGCCCACGGCGCATCCTTGCGCAGGAGGTCGACCATCTCGTCGATGAGCTTTTGCTTGGCCGGGCCGTCGCCCTGCAACGCGAGTTGCTTGTAGCGCTTGTCGTACTCGGGGTTGTCGTAGTTGGCGGTGTTCTCGCCTTCGAACTTCGCTTTCGA
>JANMWQ010000646.1:0-3901 GCA_031394085.1 Rhizobacter sp.
GGCGGGCAGCCGATCGGCTCGCTGATGGCGGCCGCGCAAAGCTACGACGCCTTGCAGCTGATGCTGCGCGTGATGTTCCAGACCAAAGGCGACACCTCGGGCCCGGCGCTGAAACAGGCGCTCGAGAATCTGCAGCGGCCCTACGCTGGCGTGGTGACGACGCACGAGCGGCCGTTCTCCGATACCGACCACGACGCGTTCACCCGCAACATGATCTGGCTCGGCGTCTGGCGCAAGGGCCGCATCGAGTTCCAGTCCGCCGACGACGCCCAGCGGGCGAGCATGATCCGGCGCAAGGAGTGAGGCGGACGAAGTAGCGGGAGCCAGTAGCGGGAGCCGATTGCAGCTTGCAACCGCACCCGTGCTCCGACGCTCCGGCATGCGCGGCAACTCCGCCCGGATCGCCGAACTTCAGCGGCTCCTCATCTTCGACTCGATCGACTCATCTGGAAGCTTCGCGATCACCTTGATCTTTCGACGGCTTCGTCGACCTCCATCGTCAGCACGTCGCCGATGCCATTTCCCCGCCAGCTGACGGCCAGCGTCTCGCCGTTGAAGCGCGCGCCGTTGGGAACGCCCTCCAACGCATCGCGACGCTCTGACCCAGAAAGTGATGTAACAATGTGGCAAATTGCGACATAAAATCAACGCATGGCCAAATCCATTCGCGTCTCCGACGGCATCTACGAACTCGCGGCTTCGGCCGGCGAGTCGGTCAACCGCTCACTCGCCGATCAGATCGAATACTGGGCGCGGTTGGGCGCATCGCTCGACGCCGCCGGTATCACGATGGCCCAGGCACTGCGACTCCTCGGCGGCGATGCGGCACTGAAAGAGCGCGTCATCGTGCATGTCGGCCAATCGCGCGCCACGCGTCAGCGCCGCACCTACACGGGCGCAGCGGCGATCGCGGCGCGCAATGCGCAACTCGACGATGAGGTCACGGCAGGGCTGCGCTCGCCCGAAAGCCTGTTCCTGCTCTCGCGCAAGCAGTTGAATTCGGCCAGGTTCGTCGAGCGTGCGCCCGCGGCCGACGGCACCGGATGGTGACGAAGCGGGCTGGCCGCACGGTGGCCGAGACGCCCCTGCCCTTGGTCAGGCGCCTGCTCGGCGCGTCAGACGAAACCGAGGTGCTGGTCGGCGGGCAGGCGTTGAGCGTCTGGATCGTCAAGTACGGGCTGCCGCTGCCGCCAGCCTTGCCTGTCGTTACCCGCGACACTGACTTCCTCACGCAGTCTCCCGTCGCCACGGCGTCGGTCGAGAGGTTCGCCCGCGCCATCGGCGGCAAGGCGATCTTTCCGCGACGACTCGACCTGACCGCGCTCGTCGGCCAAGTCGAACTCGCCATCTCCGACGTGATGTACGTCAACGTCGACGTGATCTTCAAGGTCATCGGCCTCGACCCGGCAAAGGTGCTGGCACGCGCAGTGCGCGTCGAGCTGACCGACGCGACCACGTTCTTGGTGATGCATCCGTTCGACCTGCTTAAAAGCCGGCTCGCCAACCTGCATGTGCTGCGCGAGAAGCAGAACGACAAGGGCGCGGCACAGTTGCGCCTCGCGATCGACGTGGCGCGGGCGTACCTGCAGGAGCAGGCGGCGCGCTACCCGCCGGCCGAGACCGGCGCCGGACGCAGCCCGATCCAGACGCTGGTATCGGAGGTCGAGAAGCTCGCGATCGACGATGCGGGGCGCAAGGTGGCGAAACGCTGGGGCGTTCATGTGGCAGATGCGATCGATCCGTCGCTGATTCCGGCGGGGGCTTTTTGGACGGGCAAGTGGCCGGGGTTGAAGGCGTTGATGTCGGACGACTACGCGCGGGGTTTCACGGCGCCGGGCTCGGTTTCGCCGAGGCGGCGAGGCGCCACGCGCCGGCACAAGGTAGTAAAGTAAGGAATCCTTACTTTGCCGGACTGACCATCATGCTCGCCAAGATGACCTCCAAGAACCAGCTCACGCTGCCCAAAAGCATCACAGCGTCTGTCGGCCCTGCGGAATACTTCGATGTCGAAGCGCGCGACGGCCAGATCATCCTGACGCCAGTGCGCATCCAGCGCGGTGATGCCGTGCGGGCCAAGCTGGCAGAGCTCGGCCTCGCCGAGGCCGACGTGGCCGCCGCCGTGAAGTGGGCGCGCAAGCGAAGCTGAGCCGGCGCCATGCCGAAGGCCTCGAACGCATCGCCGCCCGTGGTGGTAATCGACACGAACCTCGTGCTTTCCGCGCTCGTCTTCGCCTCGGGACGCTTGGCGCCGCTGCGGTCGGCATGGCAGACCGGGCGCTGCATTCCGTTGGTGTCGCAAGCGACCGCATCGGAGTTGATGCGTGTTTTCGGGTACCCGAAGTTCAAGCTCTCGCCCGCCGACCGCGAAGAGTTGCTGGCCGACTACCTGCCGTATTGCCGCAGCGTGCGCATCCCGGCGCGGCTGCCGAAGTTGCCGGTTTGTCGAGACGCGAATGATCGGATGTTCATCGAGCTGGCGGCGGTCGGGAAGGCGGGTTGGTTGGTGACGGGGGACAAGGATCTGCTGGTGATGGCAGCCGAGTTCGATCGAGCGATCGTGACGGCGGAAGATTTTCGCGTTCGACTCGGCATCGAACGCGTGCGGCCGTGAAGCCGCGACTGCAAGTGAAATATCGCACTGCTTCGCAAACCGCATCCGAGACTTGGCGTCGACTTCATGCGACCCGCGTAGCCTTCTTGTCGAACAGGACGGAAGGTGACACACCCGTGACCAGGGCGGTGCCGACGATGACCACGCATGCGCCGACGAGCGTGTTCCACCCGACCGGCTCCCCGAGCAGGAAATGACCCCAGGCGACGCCGAACACCGGCACCAGGAACGTGACCGTCAAGGCGGGTGCCGCGCCGATGTCGGCGATGAGCCGGAAGTAGAGCAGGTAGGCGATTCCGCTACACAGCACGCCGAGCGCCAGAACTGCCAACGCGATGGTGACGCTCGGCATGACGGCGTTCGAGAAGAAGGGCACGGCCGGCACCACGAGCAAGGCCGCGGCCCACATGCTGCCGTGCGCATTGGCAAGTGGCTCGACCGTTCTGGCTGCCTTGGCATAGTTCGTCGCGATCCCGTAGGAGAACGCTGCACCGAGACCGAGCCCGATCGCGAAGGGCGCGCCCTGGTGCAACGCGGCCGGGTCGAAACCGACGAGGATTGCGACGCCCAAGACACCCAGGCCGAGGCCCAGTGACGCCCGACCCGAAAGGCCCTTGCGCGTCCATGCGGCGCCGATCAGCGCTCCCCAGATGGGCGCGGTGGCGTTCAGGATCGACAGAACCGATGCCGTGAGAGTTTTGGCAGCGAAGGCGAACAGCAGGAACGGGAGTGCGGAGTTGAAAAAGCCGAGCACCAAGTAGTGCTTCCAGTTCTCGCGAACGTCCAGACTTCGTTTCAGGAGTGTTCCGACAACAAGCAGGAAGATGGCCGCGAGCCCCACTCGCAGTTCGATCAAGAGCGCAGGGCCGAGTACGGGCGCGCCCATGCGCATGAACAGAAACGACGCGCCCCAGATCGCTGAAAGGGACAGAAGGCGCAGGAGGCTGGCGGTATTCATTCGGGCAGTCGGCTGTTGAATCGATATCCGAGGGTGGCATGCGACCGCTTCGTACGCGCGCCGTTTCCGGACATCGAACTCGACTGCGTCCGAGGTGTGCAGGCTGCCGGACGCCACCCTCAGGAGCCAGCCGTCACCCCAACTCTCACCCGCGCGCCAACACCGGCCCCAGCGCCACCCCCGTGTGGCTCCGCGCATTCCGCACCAGCGCCTCCGGCGTGCTCTCGCCCACCACGGCCCCGCCCTTCACGCCGCCTTCGGGCCCGAGGTCGATGACCCAGTCGGCTTCGGCGATCACGTCGAGGTCGTGCTCGATCACGACGACGCTGTGG
>JANMWQ010000699.1:0-5834 GCA_031394085.1 Rhizobacter sp.
GTGCGCAAGAGCCCGTTCGATTCGGCCGGTGGGCGGCACACGAGCTTCGCGAGCATCTTCGTCTACCCCGAGGTCGACGACTCGATCGAGATCGACATCAACCCGTCGGACGTGCGCACCGACACCTTCCGCGCCAGCGGCGCCGGCGGCCAGCACATCAACAAGACCGACTCTGCCGTGCGACTCACGCACATCCCGACCGGCATCGTCGTGCAGTGCCAGGACGGCCGCAGCCAGCACAGCAACCGCGACGTGGCCTGGAAGCGGTTGCGCTCGCGGCTCTACGACTTCGAGTTGCGCAAGCGGCAAGAAGAACAGCAAAAGCTCGAGGACACTAAGACCGATGTGGGTTGGGGTCACCAGATCCGCAGTTACGTGCTGGATCAGAGCCGCATCAAGGATTTGCGCACCAGCTTCGAGACCAGCAACACGCAGAAGGTGCTCGACGGCGACCTCGATCCGTTCATCGAGGCTTCGCTAAAGCAAGGCGTATGAGTGGCGGGATATGCTCGTGACACACCACCAGACGAGACGTGACGCGATGAAGACGATCAATGTTCGCGAGTTGCGTGCCACGATTGCGCACTCGAAAGAGGCGCTGGCGCGGGAGCGCGAGCTGATGTTGGTCAGCGAAGGCGAACCGATAGCCCGCATCACGCCGGCCCTGCCAGCGGCCGACACCAAGCCACGCTTGCCGTCGTTGAAGGCGTTTCGCGACAGCTTGCCGAAGTCGAAGACACCGGTCGAAGTGCTGATCCGCGAAGAGCGCGATCGGCAATGAGCCTGGTGTATGTCGATACCAGTGTGCCGATGAAACGCCACGTGCCAACGCCTACGTCAGTGGCGCGTCAATTTATCGCCGATGGCAGATTGCCGCTGGCCACCCTGGATGCCATCCACCTCGCCACCGCGTTGGCAATCGAGGCCGACGCGTTGGCAACCGACGACCGCCAACTGGCCCGAGCCGCCAAGGCTCAGCGTCTGGCCGTCGTCTCATTTCTTTGAACCGCATGAAAGCTTTTCTCTTCGACCTCGACGGCACGCTGATCGACAGCATGCCGCACCACCAAAGCGCGTGGGACGCCTGGTACGCACGGCGCGGGCTGCCGATGGATTCGAACGAGTTCTTCGCATCGACCGCAGGCCGCTCGAACGCCGAGATCCTGGCCGACTTGTTCCCTGCGGCGTCAGTCGACGCGCTGGAAGCGATGGCCGACGAGAAAGACGCGATCTACCGCGAGTTCGCCGCGCGCTCGCTGGGGTTGATCGGCGGTGCACGCGAGTTCGTCGACGCGGCGCGTATCGGCGGCTTGCGCCTGGCCGTGTGCACGGCGTCCACGCCGCTCAACATGGCGTTGGCGTTCGAGCTGCACGGCATCGATGGTTGGGTGGACGCCATCACCAGCCCCGCCGATGGCTTGAGAGGCAAACCGCACCCCGACATCTTTCTCGAGGCCGCGCGGCGCCTGGGGCTCGCGCCGCACGACTGCATCGTCTTCGAAGACGCACCGCTCGGCATCGAAGCCGCGCGCCGCGCCGGCATGCAGGCGGTGGCGCTGACGACCACGCTCGCCGCCGATGCGTTCGCGGGCTTCGACAATGTTCTCGCGATCGCGCCCGACTTCACGACACTCGCGCTGGCCGACCTGATGCAACAACACGAGCGCGCCACTGCACAGATGCGTTCAACAGAAAGCAAACCATGATGCGTGAAGGCACTGCCCCGCTGACCCACCGCGCCGACTACACCGCGCCAGCCTACTGGATTCGCAACGTCGATCTCACGTTCGACCTCGACCCGGCCAAGACCATGGTCGTTGCCAAGATGCAGGTCGAGCGCAACACCGATGTCAGCGCGCAGCCGATGCGCCTGCACGGTGAAGAGCTCAACCTGACGCGTGTGTCGGTAAACGGCGCGTCGGTGTCGTTCAGGCACGAGCTCGGCATGCTCGTGATCGACTCGTTGCAAGAGATGCCGCCCGGCCCGTTCACGCTCGAGATCCGCAACACCTGCGCGCCCGAAAAGAACTCGCAACTCTCGGGCCTCTACACCTCGGGCAGCGGCTTGTTCACGCAATGCGAGGCCGAAGGTTTTCGACGCATCACGTACTTCCTCGATCGGCCCGACGTGATGGCGGTCTACACCGTCACCTTGCGCGCGAACAAGGCGCGCTTTCCGGTGCTGCTGTCGAACGGCAACCTGATTGATGCGGGCGAGCTCGAGGCCGGCCCGCACGGCGCACGCCACTTCGCCAAGTGGCACGATCCGTTCCCGAAGCCGAGCTACCTGTTCGCACTCGTCGCGGCCGACCTGGTCGCGCGCCAGCAGCAGATCCGCACGCGTGCGGGCAAGGATCACCTGCTGCAGGTCTATGTGCGCCGCGGCGACCTCGACAAGACCGAGCACGCGATGAACTCGCTGATCGCCTCGATCATCTGGGACGAAGCGCGCTTCAACCTGCCGCTCGACCTCGAACGCTTCATGATCGTCGCGGTCGAGGATTACAACAGCGGCGCGATGGAGAACAAGGGCCTGAACCTGTTCAACACCAAAGACGTGCTGGCCTCGCCGGCCACCGCCACCGACGAGAACTACGCCGACATCGAATCGGTCGTCGGCCACGAATACTTCCACAACTGGACCGGCAACCGCATCACCTGCCGCGACTGGTTCCAGCTCAGCCTGAAAGAGGGCCTGACCGTTTTCCGCGATCAGGAATTCAGCATGGACATGGCCGGCAGCCCGAGCGCCCGCGCCGTCAAGCGCATTAAAGACGTGCGCAAGCTGCGCGACCTGCAGTTTCCCGAAGACGCCGGCCCGATGGCCCACCCGGTGCGGCCCGACAGCTACGCCGAGATCAACAACTTCTACACCGCCACCGTCTACGACAAAGGTGCCGAGGTCGTGCGCATGATGCACACGCTGGTCGGCCGCGAAGGTTTCGCCAAAGGCATGGCGCTGTACTTCGAGCGCTTCGACGGCCAGGCCGTGACCTGTGACGATTTCGCGCAGGCGATCGCCGATGCCAACCCCGGCAGCGAGCTCGCACGCACCCTGCCGCAGTTCAAGCGCTGGTACGCACAAGCCGGCACGCCGCGTGTGACCGCGCGCGGGCGCTATGACGCGCCCTCGCGCACCTACACGCTCGGCGTCGAGCAGGCCGGTTCCGAGTCGGGCCACACCACGCAAGAAGCCTGCGTGATCCCGCTCGCGATCGGCCTGATCGGGCGCGACGGCACGCCGCTGCCGGTGCAGCTCGAAGACAAACCCGCCGCCCGCGCCGCGACCGATCGCGTGCTGGTGCTCGAAGAGGCGCGCAGCTTCTTCACTTTCGTCAACGTCGAAGTCGAACCTGTGCCCTCGCTGATGCGCGGCTTCTCGGCGCCGGTGATCCTGGTCGACGGCCTTTCCGATGCCGACCTGCTGGTGCTGCTGCAGCACGACACCGACCCGTTCAACCGCTGGGAAGCCGGCCAGCGCCTTGCGCTCAACCGCCTGCTCGCGGCCGCGCGCAGCGATGCGCCCGCCGAGATCGACGCGCCGTTCGTCAACGCGATGCGCGCAGTGCTGCGCCACCCGAACCTCGATGCCGCGCTCAAGGATTTGCTGTTGACCTTGCCGACCGAAGGCTACCTGGCCGAGCATCTGAACCCGGTCGATCCAAAGCGCATCCACGCCGCACGCATGGGGCTGAGCAAGCAACTCGCGAGTGCGCTGCGGGCCGACTGGGAATGGGCTTTCGAGGCGCACCAGGTCGCGGGCACCTACTCGCCCGACTCGCGCTCGGCAGGCAAGCGCGCGCTCGCGAACCACGCGCTGGCGATGTTGTGCCTCGATTCGGTCGCGAGCGGCGACCCCGTTTGGCCGGCCCGCGCTTATCAGCGCTTCAAAGACTCGACCCAGATGACCGATCGCCTCGGCGCGCTGTCGGCGCTGGTGCGCTCGCACGCGCAACATGCGGAGCCGGCGCTGCACCTCTTCTACGAGATGTTTCGGCACGAGCCGCTGGTGATCGACACCTGGTTCTCGCTGCAGGCGAGCGCGCCCGAGGTCGACGGCAAGACGCTTGCACGCGTCAAGCAGTTGCTCAAACACCCGGACTTCTCGATCCGCAATCCGAACCGCGCGCGCAGCCTGCTCGGGGCGCTGTGCAACGGCAACCCTTCAGCGTTCCACCGCACCGATGCCGCCGGCTACGTGCTGTGGGCCGACCACGTCATCGAACTCGATTCGATCAACCCGCAATTTGCCGCGCGCATCGCACGCGTGCTCGACCGCTGGAGCCAGCTCGCCGAGCCGTACCGCAGCGCAGCGCGCGCGGCGATTCAGCGCGTCTCCGCCAAGCCCGACCTGTCGGGCAACGTGCGCGAGATCGTCACGAACGCACTGGCAAACTGACCCCGAAGGAGCTGACACAGATGGCCAAGAAAAAGAACGCGTTCTACGCACAGTCGGGCGGCGTCACCGCCGTGATCAACGCGTCGGCCTGCGGCGTCATCGAGACCGCACGCCAGCACAAAGACCGCATCGGCAAGGTCTACGCCGGACGCAACGGCATCATCGGCGCGCTCACCGAAGACCTGATCGACACCGCCAAAGAATCGACCTCGTCGATTGCCGCATTGCGCAGCACGCCCTCGGGCGCGTTCGGCTCGTGCCGCTACAAGCTCAAGTCGCTGGAGTCGCATCGCCGTGAGTACGAGCGCCTGATCGAGGTCTTCAAGGCGCACGACATCGGCTACTTCTTCTACAACGGCGGCGGCGACTCGGCCGACACCTGCTTCAAGGTCAGCCAGTTGAGCGAGCAAATGGGCTACCCGTTGCAGGCCATCCATGTGCCGAAAACGATCGACAACGATTTGCCGATCACCGACTGCTGCCCCGGCTTCGGCTCGGTCGCGAAATACGTGGCGGTGTCGACGCTCGAAGCCTCGTTCGACGTGCGCTCGATGGCCGCGACCTCGACCAAGGTGTTCGTCGTCGAGGTGATGGGCCGGCACGCGGGTTGGATCGCTGCAGCTGGCGGGCTGGTTGAAGCGCACGACATCCCGGTCGTCATCCTGTTCCCCGAGATCGTGTTCGACGAAGCCAAGTTCCTGAAGCGGGTCGACAAGCTCGTGAAGGCGCACGGCTTTTGCACCGTCGTCGTCTCCGAGGGCTGCCACCACGCCGACGGCACTTTTCTCGCCGAGCAGGGCGCGCGCGACGCCTTCGGCCACGCGCAACTCGGTGGCGCCGCGCCAGTGGTGGCCAATATGGTCAAGCAGGCGCTGGGCCACAAGTTCCACTGGGCCGTGGCCGACTACCTGCAGCGCGCCGCGCGACACATCGCCTCGGCGACCGACGTGAAGCAGGCCTACGAGCTGGGCTGCAAAGCGGTCGAGCTGGCGCTGGCCGGGCGCAACGCGGTGATGCCGACGGTCGAGCGCATTTCCGACGTGCCGTACAAATACAAAATCGGCGTCGCCGAGTTGGCGAAGGTCGCGAACGTCGAGAAATTCATGCCGCGCGACTTCATCACCAAAGACGGCTTTGGCATCACCGAGAAATGCAGCCGCTACCTCACGCCGCTGATCCAGGGCGAGGACTACCCGAAGTACAAAAGCGGCCTGCCGGTCTACGTGACATTGAAGAACATCGCCGTGCCCAAGAAGCTCGCGCCGTTCGCGCTCAAGTAGCGCGCGGCCGTCGGCTAGAATCGTGCTCTTCGCCGGAGTGGCTCGCCACTCCGGCCGATCTGACAAGACCACGCCGGTGTAGCTCAGTTGGTAGAGCAGCTCATTCGTAATGAGAAGGTCGAGGGTTCGACTCCTTTCTCCGGCACCAACACCCG
>JANMWQ010000706.1:0-4613 GCA_031394085.1 Rhizobacter sp.
CGTCGTGCTGCTCGACAACGACAACACCCTCTCGACCGGCTCGCGCGCGATCTGCTTCGCCAAGCGCACGCTCGAGATCTTCGACCGGCTCGGCTGCGGCCAGCGCATGGTCGACAAGGGCGTGTCGTGGAGCGTCGGCAAAGTGTTCTTTCGCGACGCGCAGATCTACCAGTTCGACCTGCTCGCCGAAGCAGGACACGAGCGCCCGGCCTTCATCAACTTGCAGCAGTATTACGTCGAGGGCTACCTCGCGCAGCGCGCGGCCGAGCTGCCCGCGATCGACATGCGCTGGAACCACAAGGTGGTCGGCATCGAGCAGCACGCCGACCACGCGCTGCTGACGATCGAGACACCCGACGGGCCGTATCAGCTGCGTGCCGACCACGTCGTCGCCTGCGACGGCAGCCGCTCGACCTTGCGCGAACTCACCGGCCAGCAAAGCACCGGCCGTGTGTTCCGCGATCGCTTTCTGATTGCCGACGTGAAGATGACGATGGACCGGGCCGCCGAGCGCTGCTTCTGGTTCGACCCGCCGTTCCACCCGAACCAGAGCGTGCTGCTGCACATGCAGCCCGACGGCGTCTGGCGCATCGACTTTCAGCTCGGCTGGGAGGCCGATCCCGAGGTCGAGAAGCGGCCCGAGAACATCATCCCGCGGGTCGAGGCGTTGCTCGCGAACTCGTCGATGGCGGGCGTGCCGTTCGAGCTCGAGTGGGCCAGCGTCTACACCTTCGCCTGTACGCGCATGGCGCACTTTCGCGTCGGCCGCGTGCTGTTCGCCGGCGACGCGGCGCACGGCGTCTCGCCGTTCGGCGCGCGCGGTGCCAACTCGGGCGTGCAAGACGCCGACAACCTGGGTTGGAAGCTGGCGGCAGCGCTGAGCGGGCATGCCGGTGCGCCCCTGCTCGACACCTACGCGCAAGAGCGCGAATACGCCGCCGACGAGAACATCCTGCACTCCACCCGCGCGACCGACTTCATCACGCCCAAAAGCGACATCAGCCGGCTGTTCCGCGACGCCGTGCTCGACCTCGCCAAACACCACGCTTTCGCTCGCACGCTGGTCAACAGCGGCCGGCTCTCGACCCCGTCGACGCTCGCGCGCTCGCCGCTCAACACGCCCGACTCGGCGCACTTCGAAGGCCACATGCGCCCTGGCGCGGCCGCCGCCGATGCGCCGGTCACGCGCGCCGACGACCGCGAAAGCTGGCTGCTGCGCGAACTCGGCGCCGACTTTTGCGCCCTCGTCTATGGCGATGCCGACGCGGGCCGCATCGCGGTGCAGCTGCGGGTCGCGGCCGAGGGCCTCGCGGCGTTGCGTGTCGTGCATGTGCGGCCGTGCGAGGCCGCTGCGCATACCGAGGTGACGCACAGCATCGTCGACCACGACGGCTTTGTTGCCGAACGCTACGACATGCTGCCCGGCACCGTCTACCTGCTGCGGCCCGATCAACATGTTTGCGCGCGTTGGCGCCAGCCCTCGGTCGCCGCGCTCCACGCGGCATTGAAGCGCGCGTTGGCGCGGCATTGAGATCGTCACCATGAAGCTGATCACCGACCCGCACCTGAGCGCGCCCGACGATTTTTACGAAGCGCTGATCGACGCGCACCGCGAGCTTTCACCGGCAGCGAGCCACGCGCTGAACGCCCGCCTCGTGCTGCTGCTCGCCAACCACATCGGCACGTTAGATGTGCTCAAACAGGCGCTTCTCGCAGCGCGCGAATCGGCCGCGCCGGCCCGAGCCTGATCACGACATGCGCACCACGACACCACTCACCTATCAAACCGGATTCGGCAACGAATACGCCACCGAGGCCGTGCCCGGCGCATTGCCGCAGGGCCGCAACAGCCCGCAGCGCGCGCCGCTCGCGCTCTACCCGGAGCTGCTGTCGGGCACCGCGTTCACCGCGCCGCGCCACGAGAACCGCCGCACCTGGCTGTACCGGCGCCAGCCTTCCGTCGTTTCGGGCCGCTACGCCGCGTATGGCCAGGCCTTCTGGCAAACCGGTGGCGATGCGAACACGGCGCTTGCGCCCGAGCCGCTGCGCTGGAGCCCCTTTCCGGTGGGTGACGCGGTCGACGGCGTCGACGCCGATTTCGTCGACGGCATCCGCACGATCGCGGCCAACGGCGATGCGCAAATGCAAACCGGCGTTGCCGCGCACATCTACCTCGCGACACGCTCGATGGGCCGGCGTGCGCTCGTCAACGCCGATGGCGAAATGCTGGTCGTGCCGCAGCAGGGCGCGTTGCGGTTCGTCACCGAGATGGGCGTGCTCGAGGTGAAACCCGGCGAGATCGCACTGCTGCCGCGCGGCGTCGCGTTCAAGGTCGAATTGCTCGACGGCCCTTCGCGCGGCTACGTGTGCGAGAACTACGGCGCGCACTTCCGCCTGCCCGAGCTCGGCCCGATCGGCTCGAACGGCTTGGCGAACGCGCGTGACTTCAAAGCGCCTGTTGCCGCGTTTGAAGATGCTGACGGCGAGTACGAAGTCATCAAGAAGTACGGCGGCCACCTGTGGCGCGCGCCGATGCAGAAGTCGCCTTTCAATGTCGTCGCCTGGCACGGCAACCTGGCGCCGGTGAAGTACGACACCGCCGACTTCATGACCATCGGCTCGATCAGCTTCGACCACCCCGACCCGTCGATCTTCACGGTGCTCACGTCACCGAGCGACACGCCAGGCACGGCGAACTGCGACTTCGTGATCTTCCCGCCGCGCTGGCTGGTCGCGGAAGACACCTTCCGCCCGCCCTGGTTTCACCGCAACGTCATGAGCGAATTCATGGGGCTCGTGCATGGCCAGTACGACGCCAAGCCCGAAGGCTTCAAGCCCGGAGGGGCGAGCCTGCACAACTGCATGGTGCCGCACGGGCCCGACGCCGAGGCCTTCGAGCGCGCGAGCAGCGCGGAGCTGTCGCCGCACAAGCTCGACGACACGCTGGCTTTCATGTTCGAGAGCCGCTACCGATTCATCCCGACCGGCTTCGCCCTTGCGAGCCCGCAGCTCGATCAGGGATACGCCGACTGCTGGGCGGGATTGAAGGACCGGTTCACGCCCTGAAGCCGCGGCGGCGCGGGTCAACGCTGCGACAGCGCGAGCTTGATGCCGAAGCCGATCAGGAACACGCCCGACAGTTTCTGCAGCGCGCCCGAGACTTTCGGATTCGCGCGCAGGCGCTCGGCAAGGCGGTGCGTCAGCAGCACGACGACCAGGCCGTAGAGAGAGGTCAGCGCGGCGATCGTCGCGGCCATCACGCCGAAGGTCAGCAGACCGCGGTGGCGCGCCGGGTCGACGAACAGCGGGAAGAAGGCCATGTAGAACACGATCGCCTTCGGGTTCAGCAAGGTGATGACGAAGGCCTGCCTGAAGTAGTGGTGCGGTGCGATCTCGAGCACCGCCTTGTCACCGGGTTTGGCGAGCACCATGCGCAGCCCGAGCCACGCGAGGTAGCCGGCACCGAGCCACTGCACCGCATGGAACGCGGGCGGGTACGCGGTCAGCAGCGCAGCGACTCCGGCAACCGCCAGCCACATCAGCACCTGGTCACCGGCGATCAAACCGAAGGTGCAGGCGAATCCACCGCGCAGCCCGCCCTTGCCGGTGGAGGTGATCAGTGCGAGGTTGCCCGGCCCGGGGATCATCAGGAAGACGATCACGGCGATCACGAACGACGGGTAGTCAGCAATGCCGAACATGGGCAACTCCTAAGGCGAAACACAGCGCGTAAGCGCATCGTAAGCCCGCGCGGTCGCACGCTAAACTCGGTTCCCTCACCACTCCGACAGCCACTGGATGAACACCATGTACCGCTGTGCGCTGGGCGCGATCGTCGCGCTCGGCCTCGCCGCTTCTGCCACCGCGCAGTCGCGCACATTCCCGCAAAACACCCTGCGCGGCGCAATCGTCTTCGGTGACGACTCGGCCCTCTCGCTCAACGGCAAACCGACGACGCTGACGCCCGGCTCGCGCGTGCGCAACCAGCAGAACATGATCGTGCTGGCCGGGTCGCTTGCCGGCGCGAAGTGGCTGGTGAACTACACGCTCGACATGGGCGGCGCGCAGGTGCGTGATGTGTGGATCCTGACACCCGACGAAGCCGCCGTGCGCCCTTGGCCGACCACGCTCGCCGAGGCCCAAGCTTGGACCTACGATGCGACGACCATGACCTGGACCAAGCCGTGAGCACGGCGCAGAAAAAAGTCTTCATCAAGACTTTCGGCTGCCAGATGAACGAGTACGACTCGAACAAGATGGCCGATGTGCTGCACGCCGCGCAGGGCTACGAGCCGACGAGCGATGTCGACGAAGCCGATCTCATCCTGTTCAACACCTGCTCGGTGCGCGAGAAAGCACAAGAGAAAGTGTTCAGCGACCTCGGGCGCGTCAAGCACCTGAAGGCCAAGGGCGTGCTGATCGGCGTCGGCGGCTGCGTTGCCAGCCAGGAGGGCGCGGCCATCATCGCGCGGGCGCCGTATGTCGACCTCGTGTTCGGCCCGCAAACGCTGCACCGCCTGCCCGCGATGCTCGAAGCACGCGCCACGCAAATGCGCCCGCAGGTCGACATCAGCTTCCCCGAGATCGAGAAGTTCGATCACCTGCCGCCGGCC
>JANMWQ010000652.1:0-2702 GCA_031394085.1 Rhizobacter sp.
CGAGCGTCTGCCGCGCGCGCTGGACGGCCGTGGCGGCGGCGGCGAGCGAATCGGCGTAGCGGCCGAAGTGCTTGAGCGTGTTCGAGAGCATGCCCAGCGTGTAGAGCGTTTCTTCGTGCGCGGGCCCGAGGTGTGCCTCGCTGACCGCGATGGCCTCTTGCAGTGCCGCGAAGCTGGCCAGGTCGTCCTGGCACTTGGCGTGCAGGTACGAGGCATCGCGCAGGGCCTCGATGAACACCTCGACCTGCGCCGGCAGCGCACCGCGCAGGTCGGCCAGCAGCGGCGCGACCAGGCGCTGCGCTTCGTCGTGCAGGCTGTTCTGGTTCAGCGCCTCGAATTGCAGCACGCGGCCGCGCAGCGTCAGCGCGTGCTGCGCGCCGAACGCCTGCCGGCAGCGCGGCAACGCCGCCTCGACGGCGCGCCGGCCAAGCGTCAACTCGCCGAGCTTGCTGCAGCTCTGTGCGATCAACACGCCGAGCTCGCCGGCCACCGCCGGGTTCGCCGCGAGTTCGGTCTCGATGCGGCCGGTGGCCGAGGTCAACAGATCGGCCGCCGAGACGATGCCGCCCTCGCCTTCACGCGGTTTCGCCTCGGTGAAGATCGACGCGATGAACTGCTTGACGTCTTCGGCGCGGCGCTGGGCGTCGCGCGCCACGCCCGCCTGCACGCGCGCGGCTCGCGCCTGCCACAGCGCCACCAGCGTGCCCGTCGCAAGCGCCAGCAGCACCGCGACCTGCGCATAGGCGCCGCCCAACAATGCCAGCCCCACCCCCGCCGCCACCGCGCAACCTGCCCGGTTGCGGCCGACGAACTTGCGCGCCCGGTAAGCCCACGAATCGGCCCGCGCCAGCACCGGGTGGCCGCTGAGGTGGCGGGCCAGGTCGTCGCGCATCGCACTCACAGTGGGGTAGCGCTCGGCGGCTTCGGGTTTCATCGCACGCAGCGCGATCGTGTCGAGATCGCCGCCGAGACGGCGGCGCAGCGCCGGGTCGGCGACGACCAGGCTGGGGCGCACCGGGGCGGTTTCGGGCAGCGGCGCCAGCGTGCCGGTCGCGCTGCGGCGCCGGCCCGGATACGGCAACCGGCCGCTCAACAGCTCATACAACAGCACGCCGAGCGCGTACACATCGGTCGCGGTGGTGACGGCCTCGCCGCGCAGTTGCTCAGGCGCGGCATATTCGGGCGTCAGCGCGCGGCCCCATTCGCGTGTCAGGTCGGTCGACTCGGCCAACGCGCCTTCGTCTTCGACCAGCTTGGCGATGCCGAAGTCGAGCAGCTTCACGACGCCTTCGGGCGTGACCATGATGTTGCTCGGCTTGATGTCGCGGTGAATCACGAGGTGGCTGTGCGCGTGCGCGACCGCCGCCAGCACATCGGCGAACAGCGCGAGCCGCTGATCGACGCCCAGGCCCTGCGCATCACAGTGCCGGTCGAGCCGCTCGCCGCGCACCAGCTCGATCACCAGGTAGGGCTGGCCGGCGTCGGTCAGGCCGGCATCGAGCAGGCGCGCGATGTTCGGGTGGGTCAGGCGCGCCAGGATGTTGCCTTCGCGCGAAAAGCGCTCGGCCCCGGCCTGGCCGAGCAGCGACAGGTGCAGCAGCTTGATCGCCACCGCGCCTTCGAAGCGGCCGTCGTCACGGCGCGCCCGCCAGACCGTGCCGGTGCCGCCCTGCCCGAGCGGGGCTTCGAGCGTGTAGGCACCGAGCCGCTGGCCGGCCCGCGACGGCGCTTCGCGCAACGCGGTGCCCGCCATGAAGCGCGCGCCGCGGGTCGACTCGGGGCCGTCGAGCAGCGCCGCGAGCTCGTCGGCGAGTGCGGCGTCTTGCGCGCGCAGGGTTGCCAGGCGGGCGGGGCGCGCCTCGGCCGGGAGCTCGAGCAGTTCGTCGAGCATCGGGCTGAGTGCGGCCCAGCGTTGCGGGTCGGGGACGTTCATCGGGCGTGGCGCAGGCAGTGCATGCGTGTGAATCGAAATCGGCTCGGGGAAACCGCCAAACCGCGACAGCGGGTCAGTCCGCTGTCAATCGGCGCGCAACGCACGGTAAAGCAGCAGCCGGGCTTTTTCCCATTGACGTTGCACGCTGCGCTCCGAGATGCCCTGCAGTGCGGCGATCTCGCACACCGTGAAACCGCAAAAAAACTTCAGGTCGACCACATGGGCCAGCGCCGGTTCGAGCAACGCGAGTTCATCGAGCGCCGCGCTGACGCCCGCGAGCAGTTCGGGCTGTTCGACCTGGTCGGCCACGTGCGTGTCGAGCGAAGTGATATCGAGCCCGCCGCCGCGCTTTTGCGCGTTGCGCGCACGCACGCGGTCGATCACCAGACCGCGCATCGCACGCGCGGCGTAGGCCATGAAGCGCCCGCGGTCGGGAAAAGTCAGCGCCTCGCGCTGCGAGATGTCGAGGTAGGCCTCATGCAGGAGTGTGGTCGTGCCCAGGGGGCCATTCGGTCCGAAGCGCCCGGCCTCGCGTCGGGCCAGCCGGTGCAGTTCGTTGTAGAGCGTCGAAAACAACTCTCCGCGCGCTGCGGTGTCACCGCCGTCGGCGCGGATGACCAGCGGGCCGAGGGCGGCGGGGGCGATGTCCATCGTTTGACTCAGGCAGACCGCCGAGGGCGGGTCCGCTTGGAGGAATGTTCAGGGAACGGTGTGAGAGGCGAGACTGAGTTCATACCGCACCTTCGCAGACTCATCTTCGGTTGGATGA
>JANMWQ010000772.1:0-2034 GCA_031394085.1 Rhizobacter sp.
GCTCGGCGCCATCAGCACCTCGACGAACTGCTTCGCGACGAGCGCCGCGGCAGCGCCATCTGCTCGCAGCTGAACGCGATGATGCCGCCGAAGGCCGAGGTCGGGTCGGTCTTGAAGGCTTTGCCGTAGGCCTCGGCCGCGGTCGCGCCGATCGCCACGCCGCAAGGGTTGGCGTGCTTGACGATCACGCAGGTCGCGGGTGCGTCGGTGCGGTCGAATGACTTCACGCACTCCCACGCCGCATCGGCATCGGCGATGTTGTTGTACGAGAGTTCCTTGCCCTGCAATTGCTTCGCGGTGACGAGCGAGCCGGGCGCAGGGTGCAGGTCGCGGTAGAAGGCGGCGCTCTGGTGCGGGTTCTCGCCGTAGCGCAGGTCTTGCAGCTTGACGAAGCGCATGTTCGATTGACCAGGAAAGCCCGCGCGCGTGCCGTCGGACTGCAGCGACGAGAGGTAGTCGCTGATCGCGCCGTCGTAGTTCGAGATCCGATTGAACGCTGCGACAGCGAGCGCGAACTTGGTCGACGTGCTCACCGCGCCGTCGGCCGTCACCTCCGCCAGCACCTGCGCGTACTGCGAGGCGTCGGTCAGCACCGCCACGTCTTTCCAGTTCTTCGCGGCCGAGCGCACCATCGCCGGGCCGCCGATGTCGATGTTTTCGATCGCGTCTTCGAGCGTGCAGCCGGGCTTGGCAATCGTGGCCTCGAACGGGTACAGGTTGACGACCAGCAGGTCGATCGTGGCGATGCCGTGCGCGGCGATTGCGGCCATGTGTTCCGGCAGATCGCGGCGCGCCAGCAGGCCGCCATGGATCGTCGGGTGCAGTGTCTTGACGCGGCCGTCGAGCATCTCGGGAAAGCCGGTGTGCTCGGCCACTTCGGTGACCGGCAGGCCGGCATCGGCGAGCAGCTTGGCGGTGCCGCCGGTGGAGAGCAGCCGGATGCCGAGCGCGCTCAGCGCGCGCGCGAATTCGAGCACGCCGGTCTTGTCGGAGACCGAGAGCAGGGCGGTGAGCGGGAGTTTTGCAGAAGAGTTCATTTGATGAGCTTGTGATCGAGCAGTTTGCGGCGCAGCGTGTTGCGGTTGATGCCCAACCACTCGGCCGCGCGACTCTGGTTGCCCTCGGCGCGCCTCATCACGACGTCGAGCAGCGGCTTCTCGACCACGCCGAGAATCATCTCGTACATCGCCGCGGGTTCGACCCCGCGCAGGTCCTTGAAATACAGTTCCAGGCTGTCGCGAACGCACTCTTCGATGTGGGCCGATTTTTTCATGCGAACGTTTCTTCTGTTTCTTGGTCCAGCGTGACAGCCGCGCCCGCGCGCGGCAGCAGCCGGTGCGTGTCGGCGAGCGCGTCGAACCAGTCGGTGACGGCGCGCACCTGCGTCTCGCAAGTCTCCAGCAAATTCATGCGCGCTCGAAAGGCTTCGCCGCCCGGCAACGCGCGCACCGCCCAGCCGATGTGCTTGCGCGCGCTGCGCACGCCGGCAAATTCGCCGTAGAGGCCGTAGTGATCGTTCAGGTGTTCGAGCAGCCAGGCTTTGGCCTGCCCGACTTCCGGCGCGGCGAGGTGTTCACCGGTGGCGAGGAAGTGCGCGATCTCGCGAAAGATCCACGGGCGGCCCTGCGCGGCGCGACCGATCATGACCGCGTCGGCGCCGGTGATCGCGAGCACATCGCGCGCTTTCTCGGGCGAGTCGATGTCGCCGTTCGCGACCACCGGGATGCGCAAGGCGGCTTTCACCGCGCTCACGGTGTCGTATTCGGCGCAGCCCTTGTAGCCCTGTTCGCGGGTGCGGCCGTGCACCGCGACCATCGCGATCCCAGCGCCTTCGGCAGCGCGCGCGATGCGCACGGCGTTGCGCTCGGCATCGCACCAGCCGGTGCGCATCTTCAGCGTGACCGGCACGTTGCGCGGCGCGCACGCGGCGACCACGGCCTCGATGATTTCGAGCGCCAGCGGCTCGTCCTGCATCAGCGCCGAGCCGGCCCACTTGTTGCACACCTTCTTGGCCGGGCAGCCCATGTTGATGTC
>JANMWQ010000657.1:0-4119 GCA_031394085.1 Rhizobacter sp.
GCCCGAACCCGCGTTGCCGCTGGCTGAAAAACCGTGGGGCATCGTCGTCGCCGGTGTCGGCGGCACCGGTGTGATCACGATCGGGCAACTGCTCGGCATGGCCGCGCACCTCGAGGGCAAAGGCATCGTCACGCAAGACTCGGCGGGCCTGGCGCAAAAGGGTGGTGCGACCTGGAGCCACATCCAGATCGCGAACCGTGCCGACGCGATCCTGACCACCAAGGTCGGCACCGCCGAGGCCGATCTGGTGATCGGCTGCGACCCGATCGTCACTGCCAACAAGGCCACGTTGGCTGTGATGCGCGAGGGCCGCACGTTCGTCGCGATGAACACGCACGGCGCGCCGACCGCGGCCTTCGTGACGAATCCCGACTGGCAGTTTCCGGCGGCGCACTGCGACACCGCGGTGCTCGGCGCGGCCGGCAGCGCGAACATCGGCACGCTCGATGCCGATCGGCTCGCGGTTCAGCTCGTCGGCGACTCGCTTTATACGAACCCGCTGATGCTCGGCTACGCATGGCAGAAGGGCAAGGTGCCGCTCTCGCTCGCCGCGATGCTGCGGGCGATCGAGCTGAACAACGTGCAGGTCGAGAACAACAAACTTGCATTCGAGTGGGGCCGGCGTGCGGCGCATGACCTGGCTGCCGTGCAGGCGCTGCTCAAGCCTGCCGCTGCTGGGTCATCAGTGATCGAGTTCGTGAAGAAGACGGCGAACCTCGACGACATGATCGCCAAGCGCGTCGGGTTCCTGACGGCCTACCAGAACGCCGCCTACGCGGCGCAGTACAAGGCCTTCGTCGAGAAAGTTCGGGCCGCCGAGGCGCCGCTCAACAGCAAGAAGCTCAGCGAAGCCGTCGCGCGCTACCTGTTCAAGGTCATGGCCTACAAAGACGAATACGAAGTCGCGCGCCTGCAGAGCGACCCGGCGTTCCTGGCGGGTATCGCGTCGCAGTTCGAGGGCGACTACAAGCTGAACTACCACCTCGCGCCGCCGCTGATCGCGAAGAAGAACGCGGCCGGCGAATTGCAGAAGTTGAAATTCGGGCCGTCGATGCTGACCGGCTTCAAGTGGCTCGCGAAACTCAAGGGCCTGCGCGGCACCGCGTTCGACGTGTTCGGCCGCACCGCAGAACGCAAGACCGAGCGCGCCTTGATCGTCGAGTACAAAGCGTCGATCGACGAACTGCTCACCACGCTAAACGCCGGGAATCTCGCGCTCGCGGCCGAGATCGCGCGCATCCCGGAAGACATCCGCGGCTACGGCCACGTGAAGGAGCGGCACCTCGCCAGCGCGCGCCCGAAGTGGGCCGCGCTGATGAACGAATGGCGCGCGGGTCAACAGCGGCGCGCGGCGTGAACGGGCGCGCAGCGCGCCACTTGCTCGGCGGCCTTGCGCTCGCCGCTGCCGCGCTATCCGCGTCGGCGCAACCGGCGCCTGCGTCGGCACCTGCTGCCGCCCCGACCTGGGCGCTCGACCCGACACACACCTTCGTGCACTGGGAGGTCGTGCACTTCGGCACGTCGACGATTCGCGGCCGCTTCGACAAATCAGCCGGCAACGTGCAGTTCGACCCGAAGGCGCAGCAGCTCGACCTGAGCATCAGCATCGACACCGGCTCGGTCAACAGCGGCGTGCCGATCCTCGATGCGCTGCTCAAGGGCAGCGCGATGCTCGATGTGGCCGCGAACCCGCAAGCCTTCTTCGTCGCCCGCGGCGCCAGGTTCGAAGGCGACATGCCGCGCGAGATTCGCGGCGAGTTCACGCTGCGCGGCGTCAGCCAGCCGCTGACGCTGCGCGCGCTGCGCTGGAACTGCGGACTGAACCCGCTGTTTCGCCGCACGGTGTGCGGCGGCGATTTCGAGGGCGAGATCGTGCGCAGCGCCTTCGGCATCACGCACAGCCTGCCGTTCGTGGCCGACAAGGTGCGGCTCGTGGTGCAGGTCGAGGCGATCTCGCCCTGACCCGCACCGGGTCGCAGCCGCGCGGGTCGTCAGAGACCTTTTAAGAACGTCAGGCTCGGCGAGAAGAAGTACTCGCCGCCCTTCATCTGCACGAAACCGGCGAACTGCGCATCGATGCGATCGCCCTGAGTGCGGTCATCCCACGCCACCGGCATGCGCTGATCGCCCGGCAAACCCTGCCCGATGACCGGGTCGATGCCGTTCGTCTTGTTCGGCTTGCCGCCCGGAAATGCGTTCGGGTTGGCCCAGGCCTGCTGAGTGAACTTGAACTGGTTGCCGATGACGTTGTTGTAGGCCATGAACAGCAGCCCAACGCCGCCGGTCGGCAGCTTCGGCGCGACCTTCTGGTCGAACGCCTGCATGTCCTCTGCCTCGGGCAACTCCTCGGGGTTGAACTGCCGCTTCAGGTCTTCGAAGGTGATGCCGCGCCGCGCCATGATGTGCTCACGCTCGCCCGCTTCTTTCTCGAAGCCGCCGCTGCCGCGCGGGTTGGTCTTGCGGATGTGGCCATGGAACGGGCAACGCGCGGCAGGATCGCTGTCGTAATTGAAGTCGTTCGGCGGCGGCAGTCCGCGCGCGGTGCGTGAGGTCGTGACAGGCGTGCCGTCTTCGAAACGGCCGACGATCATCGCGCCGGCGAGTTCGCGATCACCACCCTTTAACTTCAGGATGTCGGCCAGTTCCTGCTCGCGCTTCTTGAACTTGCGCACGTGCTGCTCGAGCTTGCGAAAAACGAAGTAGCTGCCGAAGCTGATCGCCGCATCGTTCGGCTCGGTGACGCCGGGGTCGGCAACGAGCGCGGTGCGCAGCGGAAAGCGCGGATCCCATCGCGCGGTGCCGGCGGCGCCCGATTCGTTCTCGATGTCTTCTTCGAGCATCAACGGCTGGCTGCGCCCGTCGACGTAGCCGAAGTGCTCGATGCCATCGCCCTTCGCATTGAAAAGCTGCTTGCCGTGCTGGATGTGAACGGCCGCGCCGCCGTTCTCGATCAGTTCTACCAGCTGGGCGGTCAAGCGCGCGCAAGTTGCTTCGGTTTCCGAGGCGGCGAGCACCACCGCGTGCAGCGGTTTCTTGAATGGGGTCTCCCACTTCTCGAGCGCAGGGTCGCCGAGATCGGTGATGCTGCCGGCGTCGGTCATGCCGCGCCGAAACTCCGGATCGCCCGGTGCGTTGGCCGCAGCGCCGAGCGCCTTGTAGCCGGCGAACGAGATCGCGACGTGGCAGAAGTCGCCGCCCGGTTTTCCGTGTTCCTTGTAGACGCGGGTCGCGAGCAGTTGTGCGTAGGCATCGGTCACGTGATGGTCGGCAAGGTCGCGCAGCCAGCGCCGCGTGGCCGAGGCGTCATTGCCGAAGGTGATGAAGAGATTGGCCGTGAAGTGGCGGCCGTGACCTTTCAAAATATTGCCTTGCAGGGCGCGCAGCATGCGCTGCTGGTCCGCGTCGGCGGATTTCCACCGGAGGGGCTGAGTGAGGTCGATGGGCAAAGACATGGTGCGGGTCCGATCTATTGAAGCCGCGATTGCCGCATCCGGGATGGAGCGGCTTGTTCCGGCGGGACGAAATTAACGTCAACGCGGAGCGCTCGCAGCCCCCAGTTTGTGGACCTGCCGCGCCGCATCCCTAAGACAACTAGGAATGCGAGCACGCGGAGCATCCAGCCCGGACGCAGCCTGTCACTCCGCTGCCGTCGACTGTCGCAGTGGGCTCGGCAGGCGCTGCGGCCTCACTTAGAGTCCTTTCCAACCGCTTGCCCAACCTTCCCGATCGAACCCGACATGTCCGACCTCTCGACAACCGCCGCCAGCACCTGGAAGACCGTTTCCACCACGTCGGTGCGCTGGTTTCACACTTACGCGAACTGGCTCGTCGGCATCACCTGGAAGCGCTTCGCCGTGCTCGCGGTGCTGCTGCTGATCGTCTCGGGCATCCTCGGCAACATCCTCCCGCCCACGACCGTGACCGAATGGTCCGACGTGCCGCCACCCCCGAAGTCACCGAAACCCGCCGCCAAGAAGCCCGCCAAGGCCGACCCGGGCGCGGACAAGACCATCACGGCCGGCGGCTACACCATCTCGATCGACAAGGACGGCGTGCGCATCGCACCGACCGCGGCTTCAGCGGCCTCAGCGGCTTCAGCATCGGGGGCAGCGAGCGGCG
>JANMWQ010000806.1:0-2274 GCA_031394085.1 Rhizobacter sp.
CTCCCGCACGCGGGAGAGGGGGCCCTACGCGAGCATGCGAACTTTCGGCTCGCGGGCCCACTGCCGGGTCTTCGCGGCGGTGATGAACTTCGTCGTGTCGTGCGCTGCGACCACACCGCTGTCCGGCTCCACGCCCGCCACTTGCAGCAGCGCCTGTCCGCCGGCGTCGATCGCTATCGCCTTCAGGTGGCCGAAGGCGTTGCGCACGAAATCGATCGCCGCACCTTCGGTGGCGAGCGCTTTCGCGCCGGCTTCCGACAGCACGACCGCGACCGCGTCGAAAATCACCGACGGCGTGCCGGCGAGCTGGCCGTCGGCCTTGAGCATCGCGCCGTCCGACAGCTTCACGCCACCGAGCTTGGGCGCGACGATCTTGACGCTCGCACCGGCCTCTGTCGCGGCCTTGCGCAGCGCGGCGATCAGCGCTGCATCCGAGCCGTCGTTGACCAAGATGCCGACGGCGCGGCCTTCGAGCGTGTCTTTCATCTTGCCGATGATCTGCAGCGCGGGCGAAAGCGGCCGGTCTTCGGCCGGCACGGTCGTCGCGGCGGCGGGCGGCACCTCGGGCAGCCCCAAACCGTCGGCGACGCGCTTCGCGAGGCCCTCGTCGATGTTGCGCAAGTGCCCGACGATCGCCTCGCGCACGTGCGCGGTCTCGACCTTCGACAACTCGAACACCAGCGACGACGCGATGTGCGATTGCTCGGGCGCGCTTTGGCTGCGAAAGAACTGCCGCGCCTGGCTGTAGTGGTCGGCGAACGTCTCGGCGCGGATGCGACCCTTGTCACCCGACTCCGGCGCTGCGAAGCTGCGAAAGCCACTGCGCGGGTTTTCGCGCGGCGAATCGGGCGCGAGCGAACTCGGCTCGTACGACACGCGGCCCTTTTGCGGGGCCATCTGCATGTGGCCGTCGCGCTGCTGATTCGCGAACGGGCACTTCGGCGCGTTCACCGGAATCTGGTGAAAGTTCGGCCCGCCGAGCCGTGAGAGCTGCGTGTCGAGGTACGAATGCAGGCGGCCTGCCAGCAGCGGGTCGTTCGAGAAATCGATGCCCGGCACCACATGCGAGACGCAGTACGCGACCTGCTCGGTCTCGGCGAAGAAGTTGTCCGGGTAGCGGTCGAGCACCATGCGGCCGACGGCCTTCAACGGCACCAGCTCTTCCGGGATCAGCTTGGTCGAATCGAGGTGATCGAACGGGAACGCGTCGGCCTCGGCTTGCGTGAACAACTGCACCGAGAGTTCCCACTCGGGGAAGTTGCCGGCCTGGATCGCCTCGAACAGATCGCGGCGGTGAAAGTCGTTGTCGGCGCTCTGCAGCTTGACGGCCTCGTCCCACACCGTCGACTGAATCCCGAGCTTGGGGCGCCAGTGGAACTTGACGAAGGTCGATTCGTCGGCGTCGTTGATCAGCCGGAAGCTGTGCACGCCGAAACCTTCCATCATGCGGAGGGACCGCGGGATGGTGCGGTCCGACATGGCCCACATCAGCATGTGCATCGCCTCGGGCGTGAACTGGATGAAGTCGTAGAACGTGTCGTGCGCGCTGCCGGCCTGCGGAAAGCCGCGGTCGGGCTCCATCTTTACCGCGTGGATCAGGTCGGGGAACTTGATCGCGTCCTGGATGAAGAACACCGGGATGTTGTTGCCGACGATGTCCCAGTTGCCTTCTTTCGTGTACATCTTCACCGCGAAGCCGCGCACATCGCGCGGCGTGTCGACCGAGCCGGCGCCACCGGCGACGGTCGAGAAGCGCGTGAACAACGGTGTCTTTACGCCGACTTCGGTCAGCACTTTGGCGCGGGTGTATTTCGCGAGCGAGGTCGTCAACTCGAAGTAGCCGTGCGCGCCGGTGCCGCGCGCATGCACGATGCGCTCGGGAATGCGCTCGTGGTCGAAGTGCGTGATTTTCTCGCGCAGGATGAAGTCTTCGAGCAGCGCCGGGCCGCGCGGGTTCGCCTTCAGCGAGTTCTGGTTATCGGCGACGGCCAAGCCCTGGTTGGTCGTCAGGTCGGGGTGCGTGCCGCCGGCGGGCTGGTGCACTTCGCCACCGTGGCCAAAGGTCGGGTCGGTCGTGGTCTTCGCGCTGGTTGATCGCTTGCTCATGGTTGCTCCTGATGCGGATTCACAAGCCTAGCGAGCGGGCTGTCGCGAACTATCGGCCCGTTCGCCGCAGCGATGTAGGACGGTGCCGCACATACGCCATCGGGCGTATTGGCCCCTGCGCGGCGCTTGCATAACCTGCGCGGGTGCAAGGCGGCAGTGGCATGCCGC
>JANMWQ010000810.1:0-1773 GCA_031394085.1 Rhizobacter sp.
TGATGCGTGCGGCCTGCGGCGACAACGTGGCGGCATGGCGTGCACGCTGCAACGTGTTCGCGCCGACCTCGGCATCGGCGACGACCGCGTGCACCAGCCCGAGCTGCAGCGCACGCTGCGCACCCAACAGCCGCGCCTCGAGCAGCAGCTCGCGCAGCACGGCCGGGCCGGTGATGCGCGCGAGCAGTTCGAGCTCGCCCGGCGCCATCGGAAAGCCGAGCTTCGCGATCGGCGCGCCGAAGCGGCTGGCCTCGCCGCAAACGCGGATGTCGCAGCAGGCCGCGATCTCGATGCCGCCGCCGATGCACGCGCCATCGATCTGCGCGAACAGCGGGATGTCGCAGGCGAGCATCGCGTGCAGGGCGGGCGCGACGATGTGCTCGTGGAAGTCGTGCAGCTTCTTCTGATCGAATCGAAACGACGCGAACTCGTGGATGTCGCCGCCCGACGCGAAGTGGCCGCCGGCGCCGGCGACGATCACCGCGCGCGGCGCATCGGCCGCCGGCAGCGCTTGCAGTTCGTCGAACACGCGGCGCAGTTCGCGCCACATCGCGATGTCGATCGCATTGAGCTTGGCGGGATGGTCGAGCACGACGCGCGCGATGCCGTCGCCGCTGTCGGGGTGGAGGTGAACCGTGCCTGTCATCCGTCCATTTTGGCGCCGGAGGCTTTCACGACCTCGGCCCAGCGCTTCGTCTCGCTGCTGACGAACGCGCCGAACGCGTCGCCGTACAGGTTCGGCATGTCGGTGCCGAGGCTGTTCCAGCTGCTCTGCAGCTCCGGCGTGGCGAAGGCCTTGCGCATTTCCGCCTGCATGTGGTCGACGATGTCTTTCGGCGTGCCCTTCGGTGCCCACAGGCCGTACCAGGTCGCGACCTGGTAGGTCGGCACGCCGGCCTCGGTCGAGGTCGGCACGTCGGCGAAGCCCGGTGCGCGCTTTTGCGAGGCGACCGCGAGGGCCTTGATGCGACCGCTCTTGATGTGCGTGGCCGACGAGCCCAGGCCGTCGAACATCAGGTCGACCTGGCCTGCGATGAGGTCTTGCAGTGCCGGGCCGGCGCCGCGGTACGGGATGTGCGTGATGAAGGTCTTGGTCTGCAGCTTGAACAGCTCGGCGGCCAGGTGGTGCGAGGTGCCGTTGCCGGCCGACGCGTAGTTGAGCTTGCCCGGGTTGGCGCGCAGGGTGGCGAGCAGGCCCTTGAGGTCGGTGACCTGCGGCATGCGCTGCGCGTTGACGACGATCACCTGCGGCACGTTCGAGATCAGGCCGACGGGGATGAAATCGGCCTCGAGGTTGTAGTCGAGCTTCGGGTACATCGAGGGCGCGATCGCGTGGTGCACCGCGCCCATGAAGAAGGTGTAGCCGTCCGGCGCGGCCTTCGAGGCGATCGTGGCGCCGACCGTGCCACCGGCGCCGCCGCGGTTGTCGATGATCACCTGCTTGCCGAGCGCGCGCGTGAGCTGGGCGCTCAAAGGGCGCGCGAACGCATCGGTGCCACCACCGCTGGGAAACGGCACGACGAAGGTCACGGGCCGGTTCGGCCAGGCCGACTGGGCCCGCGCGAGCGTGCCGGTACCGAGCGACAGCGCGCCCGCGGTCTGGATGAAGCGGCGGCGGGTCGGGGCGATGTGCATGGCAAGGCGTTCGGGTCGTTCGAGGTGCAAGAGCATGCCGGCACCGGCCATCGCTCGGCAATCCGGTGAACCCCGAGACGCCGCGGCGCGTGCATGCCGGCCCGTGCCACCGCGCTACAGTTCGCCCGACCCGCCACC
>JANMWQ010000813.1:0-2251 GCA_031394085.1 Rhizobacter sp.
ACGCTGCTGACCAACACCACGAAAGCGAAGTCCGACAAGACGCTGGCGCGCAACTTTTTGAAGTCGCCGGTCGAGACGTCGGTCAACGCCTACCTGATCAACACCGGCGCGAAGCTGGTGCTGGTCGACACCGGCGCCGCCGGCCTGTTCGGCCCCACGCTCGGCCGGCTCGCCGAGAGCCTCAAGGCGGCCGGCTACCAGCCCGAGCAGGTCGACGAGATCTACATCACCCACATGCACCCCGACCACGTCGGCGGGTTGATGGCGGGCGAGAAGATGGCATTCCCCAACGCGACCGTGCGCGCCGACAAGCGCGACGCTGACTTCTGGCTGAGCCAGGCAAACCTCGACAAGGCGCCGGCCGAGGGCAAGGGCTTCTTCCAGGGCGCGATGGCCTCGCTGAACCCGTATGTCGCTGCGGCCAAGTTCAAGCCGTTCGACGGCGACACCGAGCTCGTCCCCGGCATCAAGGCGATGGCCGCGCCGGGCCACACGCCAGGGCACACCTTGTACGTCGTCGAGAGCGGTGGCCAAAAGCTCGTGCTGTGGGGCGACCTGATGCACGTCGCAGCGGTGCAGTTCCCCGAACCGTCGGTGACGATCGCGTTCGACACCGACAGCAAGGGCGCCGCGGTGCAACGCAAGCGCGCGTATGCCGAGGCGGCGAAGCAGGGCTACCTCGTGGGCTCGGCGCACCTGTCGTTTCCGGGGCTCGGGCACCTGCGCGCCGAGGGCAAGGGCTATGCGTTCGTGCCGGTGAACTACAGCGGCCTTAAATAGCGACTGCGGCGCGATGACCCGGCCTCACGCGGCCGTGGTCAGCCCGCGCAAATAGGCATCGAACACCTGGCCGCCGACGCGCAGCAGGTCGAAGCTGTCGCGGTCCAGCATCCAGTTCTGCAGCAGGCCGTCGAACAGCGCGATCATGCCGATCGCGCCGGTGCGCGGCGAAAAGCCCTTGGGCATGTCGCCGTTGCGCACCGCGCGCTTCAAGGCGCGCTCCACATCGACCAAGCACGCGTTGCGCATGCTGATGTGGCGCTCGCGAACGGTGTTCATCGCGCCGACGTACTCGACCTTGTGGGCGGCGATCTCGAACACGCGCCGCAACTGCGGGTCGCTGACGACCTTGCGCAGCACGTCGACGAGACCACGCCGCATCTGCGACAGCGTGATGTCGTCGCCTCTGAAGCCGTATGCATCGTCGCGCTGTTCGAGCGGCAGGGTTACGCGGTCGAGCATCGCGCTGAACAGGTCGGCCTTGTCCCTGAAGTGCCAGTAGATCGCGCCGCGCGTCAGGCCCGCAGCCGTCGCGATCTCGTTCAGCGAGGTGCCCGAGACGCCGTGCTGCTCGAACACCAGCTCGGCGGTGTCGAGGATGTGCGTGCGCGTGGCTTGCGCTTCTTCTTTCGTGCGACGAACCATGATGAAGATTTGTTGCGGTGCATCAACCGTGCACATACATTCAGAGATGTACGTATACTAAATTCGATCGATCCGGGTCTTCGTGTCTTTACCGTGCCGCCGAGCCAGATTTTTTAGGGGTGCTGGCCGAGAGTGGCCCGCGTCTCGAATCTCACCGCAGTACGGGCGCGCGACGCGCAATATTGTCTGAAGGGTTTTGCATGTCCGCGTTCAAGAACATCCTGGCCGGAGCGGCCGCCGTGGTGGCCATCTGTTTGCTCGCCGCCTGCGGCAAGAAGCCCGAGCCGACCGGCGGGCCGCCGGGCGGTGGCATGCCGCCGGCCGAGGTCGGTGTGGTCGTGGCGGCACCACAGGCGATCGGTCTCGTGACCGAGCTGCCGGGCCGCCTCGAAGCCTCGCGCGTCGCGCAGGTGCGGGCCCGCGCCGCCGGCATCGTGCAAAAGCGCGTGTTCACCGAAGGCGGTGACGTGAAGGCCGGGCAGGTCTTGTTCCGCATCGATTCGGCGCCCTACCAGGCGCAGGCCGCGAGCGCGCAGGCCGCGCTGGCCCGCGCTCAGGCGAACCTGACGCAAACCGCTGCACTCGCCGAACGCTACAAGCCGCTGCTCGACGCCAACGCGATCAGCAAGCAGGACTATGTGAACGCCGTCGCCGCGCAGAAGACCGCCGAGGCCGACGTGGCCACCAGCAAGGCCAACATCCAGACCGCGCAGATCAACCTCGGCTACGCGACCGTGACCGCGCCGATCGCCGGCCGCATCGGCCGCGCGCTCGTGACCGAAGGCGCGCTGGTCGGGCAGGGCGACGTGACGCCGCTCGCCAACAT
>JANMWQ010000832.1:0-2067 GCA_031394085.1 Rhizobacter sp.
GCAGCGCCGTCGGTTGTCGCGACCTGCAGCGTCGCGCACAGGTGCGAGAGCCGCTCGAGGCGACGGCCGATCGAAAGAAATCGCCAGCCGGAACTGCGCGTCATGCCGTCGAGCACATAACCCGAGAGCGTCATCATCGACGTGACCGCGCGGTCGAGCCAGCTCAGCGCCAGCGGCAGCGCCGCGCCGCGCTGAAACACCGGGTCGGCGGCGCGCTGGTTCAGCGTGCGCCAGTTGTCGGCCGACATGCGGTCACGCAGGTTGAACGCGGTGCGCGAGAGCTGGCGCAGGCGGTTCGCGAGTGCTTCGTCGGGGTGCGTCGCGGCGCGCAGCAAGGCGACGTTGGCGTTGTCGGTGTCGGCTATCAGCCCAAGCTTGTGCGCGAGCACGATCGCGGGGGCAAGGCCGTCGGACGGCTCGGCCGCGCGGTCGAGCACGCCGGCGATCGCGACACGCAGCACGCGCACCGCGCTCTCACATCGCTCGCCGTAGCGGCCGTACCAAAACAGGTTCTCGGCCGCGCGCGAAGGCAGGTTGCCGCGCGAGCCGACCAGGTCTTCGGGCTTCACGGTGGTCGAGAGCAGCGAGAACGACGCGTTGACCGGCGCGCCCGACAGCACCCAGGTGTCTTTGGAGCGCCCGCCGCGCTGCATCGCGATCACGCGCGAATCGCCGTCGACCGCCACGCGGGTGAGCCCGCCTGGCATCACGCGATAGCCGTTCGGCGTGGCGACCGCGAACACGCGCAGGCCGACGGCTCTGGGCGCCAATGTGTCGGGCGCGCCGCGCGTGATGCTCCCGGCGACACCCCGCTCCAGCACCGGCGCCTGCGACACGTGCACCCACTCCTGCGCCACATAGCGCTGCGGCCGCGCCGTGACCTTGGCGCGCAGCAGCAGGCGCTCGTCGTGCGTGAGGTCGGCGCCGAAGATCGCCGGCTCGCGCACCGAGCGCTCCAACGGCTTGATCAGCAGCTTGTCGAGGCGCTTCCAGGCGTCGTCGAATGCGGCCGGCTCACCGAGCCACCAGGTCGCGACCGATGGCAGCTTCAGCGGCTCGCCGAGCAGCTGCTCCGAGAGCTTGGGCAGGTAGCCGAGCAGCGCGCCCGACTCGATCACGCCCGAGCCGAGCGCGTTGCCGACGAACACGCTGCCGCGCCGCACGCAGTCGGTCAAGCCGGCGACGCCGAGGGCGGAATCGGAGCGGAGTTCGAGCGGGTCGCAGTAGTCGTCGTCCTGGCGGCGCAGGATTGCGTGCACGCGCTTCAGGCCCTCGACCGTCTTCATCCACACACAGCCGCTGCGCACCGTGAGATCGCTGCCTTCGACGAGCGGGAAGCCCAGGTAGCGCGCCAGCAGCGCGTGCTCGAAATAGGTTTCGTTGTACGGCCCCGGCGTGAGCAGCACGACCAGCGGTGTGCCTTGACCCGGCCCGGGCTTGGGCGCCCAGTGCAGCAGCGAATCGCGCACGCCGGCGAAGAACGACGCGAGGTGCTGCACGTTCAGGTCGCTGAACATCTGCGGGAACACGCGCGAGACGACGAGCCGGTTCTCGAGCGCATAGCCGGCCCCCGACGGCGCCTGCGTGCGGTCGCTGACGACCCACCAGCTGCCGTCGGGCGAGCGTGCCAGATCGGCCGCGTACTGGAACAGGTGCACACCGCCGGCCGGCCGCACGCCCTTCATCGGGTGCAGAAAACCGCTGTGGCCGAAGATCACCGGCGCGGGAATCGCGCCGCTGCGCAACAGCGTCTGCGGGCCGTAGATGTCGGCGAGCACGCGGTTCAGCAGCTCGGCGCGCTGCGCGATGCCGGCCTCGATGCCTTCCCATTCGCTGGCCGAGAGCAGCAGCGGCAGCGGGTCGACCTCCCACGGCCGATCGGCGCCTTTCGGATCGGCGTAGACGTTGTAGGTGATGCCGTTCTCGCGGATCTCGCGCTCCATCAGCGACAGCGTGTCGCCGATCTCCGGGCCCTCGCGCGCCGCCAACGCGCGCAGAAACGCATCCCAGTGCGCACGCGGCACGCCCGCCGACGCGAGCATCTCGTCGAAGCGGGTGTCGGGGACG
>JANMWQ010000836.1:0-3326 GCA_031394085.1 Rhizobacter sp.
GAGGAAATCACCGAAGGCGAGATCGCGATCGGCGGGCGCGTCGTCAACGACACCGAGCCCAGCGACCGCGACATCGCGATGGTGTTCCAGAACTACGCGCTGTACCCGCACATGACGGTGTTCGACAACATGGCGTATGGCCTGAAGATCGCCAAGGTGCCGATGGACGAGATCAAGGTCCGCGTCGACAAGGCCGCGAAGATTCTGGAGCTCGGGCCGTTCCTGCAGCGCAAGCCGCGCGAGATGTCGGGCGGCCAGCGTCAACGCGTGGCGATGGGTCGCGCGATCGTGCGCCAGCCGCAGGTGTTCTTGTTCGACGAGCCGCTGTCGAACCTCGACGCCAAGCTGCGCGCACAAACCCGGCTCGAGATCCAGAAACTGCATGCCGACCTCGGCGTGACCTCGCTGTTCGTCACCCACGACCAGGTCGAGGCGATGACGCTGGCGCAGCGCATGATCGTGATGAACGCCGGCCGCATGGAGCAGATCGGCACGCCCGACGAGGTCTATCACCGGCCCGCGACCACGTTCGTCGCGAGCTTCATCGGCTCGCCGCCGATGAACCTGATCAAGGGCAGCGCCGACGGCTCGCGCTTCACCGCCGGCGGGCAAACGCTCTCGCTGCCGGCCTCGGCACCACGCAGCGGCGCGTTGATCCTCGGCCTGCGGCCCGAGCACGCCGAACTGAGCCAGGGCAGCGCGACCGGCTGGCAGCTCAAGGTCGAGGCGCTCGAAATGCTCGGCGCCGAGCGACTGGTCTACGGCCACGTCGGCGACACGCTGTTCACGGTGCGGATCGACGCCACGCTGGTGCCGCCGAAGGTCGGCGACACGGTCTCGCTGACGACCACGCCGGAGCACCTGCACTGGTTCGACGCGACAACGACGAAGCGGATCTGAAAGATGACCGCGTGGCCGTACCCGTTGTGGATCGCGCATCGCGGCGCGGGCAAGCTGGCGCCCGAGAACACGCTCGCGGCATTGCGCGTCGGCGCATCGCATGGTTACCGCGCGTTCGAGTGCGATGTAAAACTGAGTGCCGACGGCGTGCCGTTTTTGCTGCATGACGCCGAACTCGAACGCACGTCGTCCGGTACCGGTGTCGCATCGGAATCGAACTGGAGCGAACTCTCGCGCCTCGACGCCGGCGGTTGGCACAGCCGCGGCTTCGCGGGCGAGCCGCTGCCGAGCCTCGACGGCACTGCCGCGTACTGCATCCGCAACGGCTTCGCGCTGAACATCGAGATCAAGCCGACACCGGGCGACGAAGCGCGAACCGGGCGCGTCGTGGCCACCGAAGCGGCGCGGCTGTGGGCCGGGCAAACGGTGCCGCCGCTGCTCAGCTCGTTTCAACCCGACGCGCTGCAGACCGCACGCGACGCCGCCCCTGCCTTGCCGCGCGCGCTGCTGATCGACACCTTGCGCGACGGCTGGTTCGCGCAGGCGCAGGCGCTGGGCTGCGTCGCCGTCGTGACCCACTTCCGGATCATGGACGCGGCCCTCATCGCCAAGCTTCATGGCGCTGAGATACGTGCGATCGTCTACACCGTGAACGACGCGGCCGAAGCACGGCGCCTCACCGCACTCGGCATCGACGGCATCATCACCGACGCGGTCGACCGCTTCTCGCCCGGTGCGTCAGGCGTTCGCGCCTGACGCACCGGTCACCGGCCCCGCGCCGATCAGCGCGTACAGCCGCGTATCACGCACCGCGCCGCGCGCGTCGAGCGAATCGCTGCGCAGCACGCCCTCGAACGCGAAACCGGCGCGCTGCGCGACCTTCCAGCTGCGCTCGTTGGCGTCGTCCATGCGCACCTCGACGCGCCGCGCGCGCAGCTGATCGAACGCGAAGCGCGTCACCGCGCGCGCGGCCTCGGTGACGTAGCCCTTGCCCTGCTGGCTGGTGCGGCACCAGTAGCCGAGCTCGAAGCGCCGCACGATCCAGCTGATGCGGTGCAGCCCGGTGCCGCCGATGAACTCGCCTTCGCTGCCGTCGGCGCGGCGCTCGAACATGAACAACGGCAGGTCCTCTCGCAGCAGAAACTTCGCCTGCATGCGGCGGCACTCGGCGTTGCTCTGGGCGAGCGAAGGCGCGGTCTGCGCCCACGGCATGTAGATGCGCAAATCGTCGAGCGATTCGCACACGGCTGCGTTCAGCGCTGCGGCATCGTCGCCTCGCACCATGCGCAGGATCAAGCGCGCGGTCTCGATGCGCTCGGGCACGTCTTCCAGTAGTGGTTCCATCGTTGGAATTTACCCGTTGCCATGGAGAGTCTTGTGCAATGACAGGTTAGACGCCAATGCTGTTCATTTAGGCACTGCAACCCCGTTCGCCCTGAGCTTGTCGAAGGATCGTGAAGTGCAAACAGGCTTCGACAGGCCTGTCCTGAGCTCGTCGAAGGGCTCAGCCCGAACGGTTAAGCAAACAGTATTGGGTCAGACGCCGGCTTTGGGTGGCAGGTGCTCGCGGTGCCGCGCAGTGCTAGACCTTTTCCCATGAGTGTGCGTGTTGATCACCTTCTCGACGAGGCCTTGTCGCTGCCTCCAGACGAGCGCTCGGCGCTCGTCGTCGCGTTGCTGGACAGCCTCGAGGGCAGTGAAGATGCCGGCGTCTTCTACGAGATCGACGGCAGCGTCGTCTTCGTGCTTGCAGTGGCACATCAGCGGCGCAAGCCTGGCTATTGGCGACATCGCTAGCCGTTCGCTATCGGGGAAGCCCGGCGTCCGGCGCTGTCGTCAACGTCAAGCGCGCCATCAACCAGGTTCAACCGCAGCGCGCGCCGGCCGCACGTCGGCCTCGGCGCCGATCCAATCGTGTTCGCGCTCCGGTCGGGGCAGCGTGCGCACGTCGCGGATCACCGGTGCGCGCCAAGCCACGATCGCGAGCAGCAGCGCGCCACCACCCGCGAACGCGAGCGACGAGCGCAGCCCGAAATGCTCGCCGAGCCAGCCGCCGAGCAGCGCGCCGGGCCCGGCCGGGATCAGGATCAGCCAGCGCATCGTGCTCGTCATGCGCCCCAGCAAGTGCGGTGGCGTGACCGCCTGGCGCAGCGCCAGAAAGTTGATGAACACCAGCACTGCGCCGGTCGAGAACAGCATCAGCATCAGCGCGAACGCGGCCACGCCGAACGCATTCGCCGGCGCCACCGCGAGCAGCAGCCAGCCCGCGCCGCAGACCGCGAAGCCGAGCACCAGACACGGCCCCGGCCCGATGCGCCGGCTGATGCGGTTGCCCAACACGCTCGCGACGATCGTGCCCACGCCCATGCCCATGTAGCACAAGCCGACGGCCTGTTCTGACAGCCCCAGCGTGCGCGTCGCGAACA
>JANMWQ010000003.1:0-2682 GCA_031394085.1 Rhizobacter sp.
CAGGAAACGTTCGAACAGCAGGTTGTATTGCAGCGGGTCGAGCCCGGTGATGTTGAGCGAGTACGCGACCAGCGAGCCGGCACCCGAGCCGCGACCCGGGCCGACCGGACAGCCGTTTTTTTGTGCCCAGTTGATGAAGTCGGCGACGATCAAAAAGTAGCCGGGAAAGCCCATGCCCAGGATCGTCTTGACCTCGAAGTCGAGCCGCTCCACATAGCGCGGGCGTTGCGCTTCGCGCTCGGCCTCGATGGGGTAGCGCTGTTTGAGCCGCTCGACCAGGCCCTCGTGCGACTGGATGCTGAAGTAGTCGGCCATCGCCAGCGGTTTGCCGTCGACGACCGGCGTCGGAAAGTCGGGCAGCTGCGGCTTGCCGAGCACCAGGCTCAGGCTGCAGCGCTTGGCGATCTCGACCGTGTTGGCGATCGCGCTCGGCAGGTCGGCAAACAGCGCCTCCATCTGCGCCTGGGTCTTGAAATACTGCTCGCGGCTGAAGCGCTTGACGCGCTTCGGGTTCGTCAGCATCTCGCCTTCGGCCACACACACGCGGGCCTCGTGCGCATCGAAATCATCCGGTGTCGCGAACTGCACCGGGTGCGTCGCGACGACCGGCAGCTGCAGCCGCGCGGCCAGCTGCGCCGCGGCGCGCACGTGCGTCTCGTTGCCGGCCAGGCCGGCGCGTTGCAGCTCGATGTAGAAGCGGCCCGGGAAGATGCCGGCGAGCTGCCGCGCTTGGGTCTCGGCGCGGTCCGGGTCGCTCGCGACCAGCGCCTGCCCGACCGCGCCCATCTCGGCGCCGGCGAGCGCGATCAGGCCTTCGCTCAGTTCAGCCAGCCAGGCCCATTTGATGCAGGCCTGCGAGCGCTGCTCGTGCTGGAGCCACGCGCGCGAGATCAGCTCGCACAGGTTCAGGTAGCCCTGCTTGTTCTGCACCAGCACGACGAGCCGGCTCGGCGATTTCTCGCCGCCAGCGGGCTCGAGCCAGAGGTCGGCGCCGAAGACCGGCTTGACGCCCTGCTTGCGCGCCGCGCTGTAGAGCTTGACGGCGCCGAACAGGTTCGACAGGTCGGTGATGGCGAGGGCGCCCTGGCCATCGGCCGCGGCTGTAGCGATGGCATCGTCGATTCGCAAGGTGCCGTCGGCGACGGAAAATTCGGTGTGGGTGCGCAGGTGAACAAAAGGCATCTCGACATTTTAGAGAGCTGTCGGGCTCTGAACGGGCCCCGCAAAGTTACGACGGTGAAATCAATTCTGAACATCTCCGCCCACAAGTTTGTCGGCCTGAACGGCACCGGCGGGTGGCGCGAGTGCATCCGCTCACGAGCGCAAGCCTTCAGTCGGAAGGGAGCCGTGCTGCTGGCCGACGAAGACATCGACCTGTTCGTCGCCGAACGCGCACCGCACCGCTGCAGCTCGACGGCAGCACGCTGAAATACTTCGAGGAAACCGGTGGCAAACACTTTGAAGGGAATTGTTTCGTGTTCGACGAGCGCGGCACGTTGAATGACACACTGGCACCAATTCGCCCGGTGTAAGTTCCGTCTGTCCAAAACCATTCCTCGTGTCGCCCGCACGGAGACGATGCCATGAACACAGCCCAACGGCCCGCCCCCGAAGCCCCGCTCATGGGGGTACTGGCAAACGCGTACACAGCGATACGCCGAAGCACGCTCGATCTCGCGGCGCCGCTGACGGCCGAAGATTGCCAGGTGCAATCGATGCCCGATGCGAGCCCCGCGAAGTGGCACCTCGCCCACATCACCTGGTTTTTCGAGACTTTCATCCTCGAGCCGAACGAGCCGGGCTTCAAACCTTTCGATGCGAGTTTTCGCGTGCTGTTCAACAGCTACTACCAGGGCGTCGGCGAGATGCACCCGCGTGCACAGCGCGGGCTGACCACGCGACCGACACTGGCCGAGGTGAAGCTCTACCGCGCGGCGGTCGACGACCGCATGCAGCGCCTGCTCGCTGCGCGCCCCGACGATTCGGCGCTCGCCGCCCTGGTCACGCTCGGCCTTCACCATGAACAGCAGCACCAGGAGCTGCTCTTGACCGACATCAAGCACGCGCTCAGCTTCAACCCGACGCATGTGGCCTATGCCAAACGCTGGCCGATGACCAGCGTGCGAGCACAGCAGCTGCGCTGGTTCGCGCAGCCCGGCGGGCTGATCGAACATGGCTTCGACGCCGAACTCGACGGCGCGTTCTGCTTCGACAACGAGACGCCGCGGCACGGCGCCTACACCGCACCGTTCGAGCTCGCGTCGCGCCCGGTGAACTACGCCGAGTACCGCGCGTTCATCGATGAGGGCGGCTACCAGCGCCCCGAGCTGTGGTTGTCGATGGGCTGGGATTGGGTGCGCAGCGGGCAGCGCACGGCGCCGCTGTACTGGCGCCGGATCGACGGCATGTGGATGAACCACACCCTGCAAGGCGTGGTCGAGATCGACCCGCGCACGCCGGTGTGCCACCTGAGCTACTTCGAGGCTGACGCGTATGCGCGCTGGGCCGGCGCGCGGCTGCCGACCGAAGTGGAATGGGAGCATGCCGCCCGCCGCCTGCGCACGCCCGCGCGGCCGAACTTCGCCGACCGCGGCGCGTTCCACCCGCTGCCGGCCGAAGACGAATCCGCCGACGAGCCGGTGCAGATGTTCGGTGATGTCTGGGAGTGGACCCAGTCGAGCT
>JANMWQ010000086.1:0-3957 GCA_031394085.1 Rhizobacter sp.
CGCGCCGCGCGCACGCTGCACGCCTTCGACGACGTCTTCACCGCGCCGCTGCACGGCTTTCGCGACGCCGACGACTACTGGCGCCGCGCCGCGGCCAAGCCGCACCTGCACGCCGTCCGCGTGCCGGCGCTGCTGCTCAACGCGCGCAACGACCCGTTCGTTCCGGCCGCCAGCCTGCCCGCGGCGCACGAGGTCGGCGCGCATGTCACGCTGTGGCAGCCGGCGCACGGCGGCCACGTCGGATTTCCGGCCGGGCGGCCGCCCGGCCACCTGCTGGCGCTGCCCGAGGCGGTGATGGGCTGGGTGGCGAGGGCCGCGTGACCGCCCGCGCCGACGCACGGCGTAGGGGTTTCGGAGCGATGATCGGCGGATGGACGATCTGGTTCGCGCGGCGTTGACGAAGTGGCCCGACGTGCCGGCCTGCCGCGGCTGGCTGGGCCTCGACGCGCGCGGCGACTGGTATCTGCGCGACGAGCGGGCGCAGGCGGCGGGCGCCTTCCCGGCGGTCAAGGGCAGCCGCATCGAGCACGACCAGTTGCTCGGCTTCATCGGCCGCAACTACGCCGCCGACGAGGCCGGCGCCTGGTTCTTCCAGAACGGCCCGCAGCGCGTGTACGTCGAGCTCGAAGCGGCGCCGTGGGTGTGGCGCGTGCGCCAGGACGACGGCGGCGTGGCGCACGTCGTTTCGCACACCGGCCGCGATGCGGCGGTCGGCTCGGCCTGGATCGACGAGCACGGGCGGCTTTTCCTCGCCACCGACCTGGGCCTGGGCCTCGTGCACACGCTCGACATGCTGGATGCCGCCACCGTCATAGAAAGCGGTGCCTGGCCGCCGCAGCCGCTGGACTTCGGCGCGTTGCTGGCGCGTTTCGGCGTCGTCCTCAGCCCGGCGGCGGCGCAGCCCCGGGCATGAAAAAGCCGGCGCGGGCGCCGGCTCCAGGGGACATGCGAGGCACCGGCAACTATTTCGCTTCGTTCACCATGTAGGCGACGACGGCCTTGATCTCGGCGTCGGATGCGGTCGAGCCGCCGCGGGCCGGCATCGCACCCTTGCCTTTGATCGCGCTCGCGACCAGGCCGTCGATGGTCTTGGCCACCGTGATGCGCGCCGCCCAGGCCGCTTTGTCGCCGTGCTTGGGCGCGCCCGCCACACCCGCGGCGTGGCAGACCTGGCAAACCTGCGTGTACAGCGCGGGAATCGCGCCGGCATCGGCTTTCGCCGGTTCGGCGGCGGCCACGACGACCGCGGCGGCGGTCGGTGCGACGGCCGGTACGGTGACCGGCGCCGCCACTGCGCTGGCCGCGGGGGCCGGCGCGGCCTCTGCCGTCGTGCCGGCAGCCGAGGCTGCTGCGGCCGGAGCTTTCGGCTCGTCGAACTTGGCGCCGGCCTTGTTCACCATGTAGACGACGGCGCGGCCGACTTCGAGGTCGGTGTAGTCGCCACCGCCCTGCGCGCCCATATTGCCCTTGCCGACCAGTGATGAGTGCAAAAGCGCCTCGTAGCCGGTCTTGATGCGCGGGCCCCAGGCCATGGCATCGCCGAGCTTGGGCGCGCCGACCAGGCCGGCGGTGTGGCAGGTCGTGCATTGCGCGGCAAAGACCTGCTCGCCGGTCCTCAGTGTCGACAGGTCGGAGGCGTCTTTGACCTGCACCATGCCGACCGGCTGAATTCGCACTGCCACGGCGGCGGGCGTCAGCGCCTGGGTGCCGGCGGCGGGCCGGTGGTCGGACGTCACGTATTCGACAAGCAACACGATCACGATGACCGGCACCACGAAGGCATACAGCACCGCGAGGATCAGTTGCTTGGGCGTCTTGATCGGGCCTTCGTGAGGGCCGTCGGCGTGATCGTTTTGGCTGGGGGCGTCGCTCATGAGATCCTCAAACTGCGCAAATCGGTGACGCGGGCGGGGCGGTGGGCCCCGAGCCCCGAAAGGGGCCGCGCAAGACCGTGAAATTATAGTGCCGACGCCCGCCGCGGCCGGTTCGCTGGCGCGGGGCCGCGCAGGGTGCGCTGGTAGAATCGCGCCCGCTGCGCCCGTAGCTCAATGGATAGAGTACTGCCCTCCGAAGGCAGGGGTTGCTGGTTCGATCCCAGCCGGGCGCACCAACCATTCACATGGCAGGCGTGCGTCGCTGTGGCGGCGCGAAAGCGGCGCGGCGTCGGTCGACGCGACTGCGGCGCCCGCCGCGCCTGAGCAGCGGTCCGCGCCCAGACCGAAGTGCGGGCACGGCGCACTCTGACGGGCTCGATCGGTCAGACCTGGCTCAGGTGCTTGCCCACGTGGCCGGTCATTTCGAACATCGTCACTTCGTCTTTGCCCATGATGGCCTTGAGCTTCGCATCGCACAGGATGTTGCGCTTGTTCGCTGGGTTCTGCAGGTTTTGCGCCTTGATGTACTCCCAGAGGCGTTTCGTGACCTCGGTCCTCGGCAGTGGTTCCGGGCCGACAACCGCAGCGAGCGCAGCGCTGGGTTTCAGGGCCTTCATGAAGGCGGTGGTCTTGGGGGCGGTGGTGGTGGTGGACATGCATTCCTCGTGGCACAAAGGGACGCGCAGCATACCTGCCTGCGCCGGACGGCTGTATTTGGCGATGCGCGCGCTCTTGTGAGCGATCGACCGCACGCGTTCAGGCTACAGCTCTTTCGCGACCAGGTGGTAGCCCAGCAGCAGCACGGCGGCGCCGACGATCGCGCCGATGAAGCCCGCCGATTGGCCGGGCGCGAAGAGGCCGATGGCGCGACCCAGGTAGGTGGCCGCGAGCGAGCCGCCGATGCCGAGCGCGGTCGTCCGAAAAAAGCCGCGAGCCCCCGAGCCCGGCGTGAGCGTCTTCGCGACGAGGCCGGCGACGAAGCCGATCAGAATGATCCAAATCAGTTCCACGCGGACTCCGATGACTGCCGAGCTGCGTGATCGCAGCGGTGCGGCAGTCTCCGAGTTCGGCGCGACGCGCCCCCACGCTTTTTCGACGCTTCCGGCCGTAAGCAGCGAAGTTCTCTCGGCGCGTTGTTACACGGATGCCGATGCGTGAAACCTTACCGGTCGAGACACCGAGCGCCGCCGCCCACCCGCACGGCCAACCTCGCGACGGACCGCAGCGGGCGTCGGCGGGTCAGCGCGTCACACGGTGGCAAGCAGATCCCGTTCGGGTTCGGCCGCGGCGCGCGTTTCGTCGACCTGCTCGACGAACTCGACGCGACGTTCGACGGGCTCGGGAGCAATGCTGCCGCCGGCACTTTGCGCACGCCGCACACGATCGGCGCGCTGCCACCGGCCGGAGGAGACCGAAGTCGTCGAGTAAAATCTGTAGAGATCAGGACAATCGCGTAGAGTTCACTACATGACTATGTGGCTCACCCTGATCTTGTCGTTGCCGACCGAGAACGCGACCGCGCGCATGCGGGCCTGGCGTGCGCTGAAGGCCTCGGGCGCGGCGGTGTTGCGCGACGGCGTGTACCTGCTGCCGCAGCGCGAAGCAAGCCACCGCGTGTTGTTCGCCGTGGCGGCCGATGTGCAAGCGGCCGGCGGCTCGGCGCACCTGCTGAAGGTGGTAGCTGAAGAGGGCACCGCTTACGCGCCGCTTTTCGATCGCGCCGACGACTATGCCGCGCTGCTGGCCGAGATCGGTGCCGCGCGCACGGCATTGAACGCTGCTGAAACCCCCGAGCGCGCACGCGAGACGCTGAAGCAGGCGCGCAAGCTGCGCAAAGCCTTCAGCGCGCTCACCGGGATCGACTTCTTCCCCGGCGAAGCGAAGCGCCAGGCCGAAGCCGCGATCGATGCGCTCGAAGACCTCGCGAACCGCGCGCGCTCGCCGAACGAGCCGCGTGCGCGCGCCGGTGAGATCAGGCGCCTCGCTGCTGCCGACTACCGCGGCCGCCGCTGGGCCACGCGCGCGCGGCCTTGGGTCGACCGGCTCGCCTGTGCCTGGCTGATCCGCAGGCACATCGACCCAC
>JANMWQ010000104.1:0-5868 GCA_031394085.1 Rhizobacter sp.
GCCGCGTACCGCGCCGCGATGATCAGCGTGATGGCCTCGCGCGCGGTGGCGGCGGCGCTGGCCCGATGACTCGCGCTGAATGACCACAGCACTCGCGTTGCCGGATTCGGTCGACGCGGTCGTCGCACTGCTGGCCACGGAAAACTACGTCTGCGACCGGCGGCTGGCGACCGCGCTTTTCCTGAGCCTGAAGCTCGGCCGGCCGCTGTTCCTCGAAGGCGAACCGGGCGTCGGCAAGACCGAATTGGCGAAGACGCTGGCCGCGGCGTTGTCGACCGCGCTGTTGCGCGTGCAGTGCTACGAAGGCCTCGACATCGCGCAGACTGCGTACGAGTGGAACGTCGCGCGGCAGATGGTCGAGATCCGCGTCGCCGAGGCCACGCATGCGCTGCACGACGACGCCGACCGCGAGCGGCTCACGCACAGCCTGTATTCGCGCGGCATGCTGATCGAACGCCCGCTGCTGCAGGCGCTGACGCAATCGCGCTCGCCGGTGCTGCTGATCGACGAACTCGACCGCGCCGACGAACCCTTCGATGCCTTCCTGCTCGAAGTGCTGGCCGAAAACCAGCTGACGATTCCCGAGTTCGGCACCATCAAGGCCACCGCAAATCCGATCACGATCATCACCAGCAACCGCACGCGCGAGATCCACGATGCGTTGAAGCGCCGCTGCCTGTATCACTGGGTCGATTTCCCGACGATCGAACGCGAGCTCGAGATCGTGCGGCTGAAGGCGCCGGGCGCGGCCGACCGGCTCACGATCCAGGTCGTCGAGTTCGTGCAGCGCATGCGCAAGCTCGACCTGTTCAAGGCGCCGGGCGTGGCCGAGACGATCGACTGGGTCAACGCGCTGGTCGCCTTGAACGCGATCCGCCTCGACCCCGCGACCGTGCACGACACGCTCGGCGTGCTGCTGAAATACCAGGACGACATCGTCAAGCTGCAGAACGGCGACATGGCGAAGTTGCTCGACGAGTTGAAGGCGCGCGCCTTGATCGACTGACACTCGATTGAATCGTGATTGCCGAGAACATCGTCCATTTCGCCCGCATCCTGCGCACCGCCGGCATGGCCGTGGGGCCCGATCGCGTGTTGGCTGCGATGGCGGCTGTCGAACACGTCGGCCTGCATCGTCGCGACGATGTACATGCCGCGCTCGCCGCCGTGATGCTCGATCGCCACGAGCAGCAAACCCTGTTCGACGCCGCGTTCGACGCCTTCTGGCGCGACCCGAAGCTGCTCGAACAGTTGATGTACCTGTTGCTGCCGAAAATCAGCGGCCGTGGCGAGAAGCCAGCGCAGCCGCGCTCGAACCGACTCGCCGAAGCCCTCGCCGCGCCGAAGCCGAAGGAGCCCGCCAACCCCGCGAACAACACCGCGCAGGAAGAGCTCACCTTCGACACCACGTTCACGTTCTCCGACCGCGAGCGCCTGCAGCAGGCCGATTTCGAGAGCATGACCGCGGCCGAATTCGAGCTTGCGAAGAAGCTCGCCGAACAGCTGCCGCTGCCGGTGCAACCGGTGCGTCGCCGCCGCCACGAGCCCGCTGCGAATCGACAGCACGGCGGCAGGCTCGACCTGCGCAGCACGATGCAGCGCATGGCGCGCCAGCCGCACACTTTGCTGCCGGTGTTCACGCGGCCGCGCCGCGAGACGCCAACGCTGGTCGTGCTACTCGACATCTCGGGCTCGATGGAGCGCTATGCACGTCTGCTGCTGCATTACGTCCACGGCCTCACGCGGCGCTACCTCAAGGTCCACACGCTGACCTTCGGTACGCGCCTGACCAACATCACGCGCAGCCTGCAGCATCGCGACCCCGACGTCGCGCTGCTGCAGGCCGACGCCCAGGTGCACGACTGGAAAGGCGGCACCCGCATCGCGACCTGCCTGGATGAATTCAATCGCACTTGGGCACGCCGCCTGCTCGGCTCGAACGCGGCCGTGCTGCTGATGACCGACGGGCTCGATCGCGACGAGCATGGCGACCTCGCCCATGCTGCCGCGCAACTGCGCCGCATGGCCCACAGAATCGTCTGGCTCAATCCGCTGCTGCGCTTCGACGGCTTCGAGCCGCGCGCGGCGGGTGTGCGTGCGCTGTTGCCGAACGTCGACCGCTTCCTGCCGGTCCACAATCTGGCCAGCCTCGCCGACCTCGGCCGGGCTTTGCGCGCGCCGAGCGTCGCTCCTTCTTCACTTAAGGCATGAACCGACCATGGAACTTCAAGGCGAACGCCTCATCCCCGCCTCGGTCGACACGACCTGGGCTTCATTGAACGACCCCGACGTGCTCAAAGCCAGCATCGCCGGCTGCGAGACGCTGGAGCGCACCGGCGCCGACACCCTGACAGCGGTGGTCGCGCTGAAGGTCGGCCCCGTCAGCGCGCGCTTCAAGGGCAACCTGGCGATGACCAACATCGTCGCGCCCACCGGCTACACGATCAACTTCGACGGGCAGGGCGGCGTCGCCGGCTTCGGCAAGGGCTCGGCCGACGTGGCGCTGACGGCGCAGGGCGAGCAGCAAACGTTGCTCAAGTACACCGCTCGCGCGACCGTCGGCGGCAAGATGGCGCAGATCGGCTCGCGCCTGATCGACGCGACCGCGGCCAAGATCACCGAAGACTTCTTCAAGGCCTTCGAGGCGCACCTGCGGGCCGGCGCAGCGCCGGTCGACGGCGCAGCCGCGGCGACCGTGCCGGCGGTGGCGGCGCCAGCCGGGTCCGACGCCAGCATGACCAAACTCGCGTGGCTGATCGGCGCGGTGATCGTGCTCGCGATCGTCTATTTCGTGATTCGCTAGGAGCCCTCCGATGGACAGCCTCGACCTCCAGGTGCTCGCTCAAGCGCGCGACTGGTTCACCGCCGGCCACAAGGTCTGGCTGGTCACCGTGATTGAAACCTGGGGCTCGGCACCGCGTCCGCCCGGCGCGTTGCTGTGCCTGCGCGGTGATGGACTTGTCGCCGGCTCGGTCTCGGGCGGCTGTGTCGAAGACGACCTGATCGACCGGCTGCGCCATGGCGAGCGCGTCGCCACGCCGTCGCTGATCGCCTACGGCGTGACCAAGGAAGAGGCGGCGCGCTTCGGCCTGCCGTGCGGCGGCAACCTGCGGCTGGTGCAGGAGCCGCTGCAAAGCGTCGCCTGGATCGACGACATCCTCGCGCGCACCGCGCGCCACGAGCTCGTCGCGCGCCGCATGAGCCTCGCGACCGGTGCTGTCACGGTCGAGCCCGCGTCGCGCGGCGACGTGTTCGCGTTCGACGGCGAGCAACTCGTGGCGCTGTTCGGCCCGCGCTGGCGCTTGCTGATCATCGGTGCCGGCCAGCTCTCGCGGGTGGTCGCGCAGATGGCGCTCGCGCTCGATTTCGAGGTCATCTGCTGCGACCCGCGCGAGGAATACAACCTCACCTGGGATGTGCCTGGCACGACCTTCAGCAAGGCGATGCCCGACGACCTCGCGCTCGAGTTGCAACTCGACCCGCACAGCGCCGTCGTCGCGGTCACGCACGACCCGAAACTCGATGATCTCGTGCTGCTCGAAGCGCTGAAATCGCCCGCCTTCTACATCGGCGCACTCGGTTCGCGCGGCAACACCGCGAAGCGCCGTGAGCGACTGGAGATGTTCGATCTGACAGCCGCCGAGATCGATCGCCTGCACGGGCCGATCGGGCTCGACATCGGCGCGAAAACGCCGGCCGAGATCGCCGTGGCCATCGTCGCCGAGATCATCGCGGTGAAGAACGGCGTGCTGCTCAAACAGAAGAAAGAAGGCTCGGCGATGCCGGCGGTGCGGGCTGGCGCTCAGAGCTGAAACCCCATCCACAGCACCAACCCTTCGGCGATGTCGGCGAACAGGCCGGCGCGCTTGGGCAGCAGCGGTTCGGCACCCGCCACCTCGTGCTCGAACCACGACGCGAAACGCGCGATCGCCTCGCGGTCGTGGAAGGCCACCATCAACTCGTAGTTGAGAAACAGGCTGCGGCTGTCGAGGTTGGCCGAGCCGGCGAGCGCGAGCGTGTCGTCGATCACCGCGAGCTTGGCGTGCACCATGTGCGGCACGACCCAGAGGCTGGCGCCGGCCGACGCCAGCGCGCGCAACGCGCGGCGGCGCGCCACATCGGACACCCAGTGATTGGAGCGCGCCGGCAGCAGCAGATCGACCTGAACGCCGCGCCGGGCGGCGAGGCACAGGGCGGTCAGCAGCGCCGCATCGGGCACGAAGTAAGGCGTGACCAGCGCGATGCGCCCGCGCGCCCGGTAGGCCGCGGTGACGAGCAGCGAATAGACCGTGTCGTCGGCCTGATCGGGGCCGGAGGCGATCATCTGCGCGCTTTCGGTGCTCGCCGCGTCGGCCGTTGGCCCTTCGATCTCGAGGTGCTGTTTGTGCCCGTTGGCGAACGCCCAGTCGTGTTCGAACAAGGCGCTCGCCTGGCGCACGAACGCGCCGCGCAGGTCGAAGCTCAGGTCGCGCCACGGCGGTGCTCCGGCATCGCCTTCGAAGTATTCGCTCGCGAGGTTGCGACCGCCGCACCACAGCCGTTGCGTGTCGAAGCCGGCATCGGCGACGAGCAGCTTGCGGTGGTCGCGCAGGTTGGTGCGCCCTTTCAGCGGTGAGTGAAGCGGCGGCACGAACAGCGTGAACTGCACACCGGCCGCACGCAGCGGCCGCAGGTTCGGGCGCCGGCTCATCAGGCTGCCCAAACCGTCGAGCATCAGGCGCACCCGCACGCCGGCGCGTGCCTTCGCGATCAGGCGGTCGATCAGCGCGTAGCCGACCGCGTCGCGGCCGATGATGAAGGTGCACAGGTCGAGCGTGTGCTGTGCGCCGTCGATCGTCTGCCACAACGCGTGCAGCGCTTTGCTGCCGTCGGCATGGATGCGCAGGTCGTCGTAGGGCGCCGGCCGCGGCTGGCCGAGCGCGAGTGCCGTCTGGATCGCCCACGGCCCTTCGGCATCGGTGGCGGGCAGCGCGAGCAGGGGCCGGTTGCGCGGCCGCGCTTGCTTGCGCGAGCCGAAGGTCAGGAACGCCGGCAGCGCGAGGTAGGGCATCAGCAAGATGAACAGCACCCAGGCGATCGCCGCGGTCGGGTGGCGGCGCTGTTGCAGCACATGCGCGGTGATCGCGTAGAACAGCACCGCGACGACCGTGACGAGACCGTGGACGGTGAGCCAGTAGGCGAGGGTCAGGCCGGGAAACATCGGCGCGACGTTACCGCATCCGCGGCAACGAGCGCCTCGTCGCGCAGCTGCCGAATCAGCGCTTGGCGACGCCCTGGTTCGCGACCAGCACCGGCTGCTCGCGGTACTGCGGTGCGAACATCGCCTTCAGGTTCGCGATCTTCGGCAGGTCGTAGGTCGCGATGTAGCCCGATTCGGGGTGCAGCGTCGCGTAGTCCTGGTGGTAGGCCTCGGCCGGATAGAAGGCGGCCAGCGGCGTGACCTGCGTGACGAGCTTCGAAGGGAAGGCCTTGGCCGCATCGAGCTGCGCGATGTAGCGGTCGACCGCCTGCTTTTGTGCCGCGTCGGTCGTGAAGACGGCCGAGCGGTACTGCGTGCCGCGGTCCGGACCCTGGCGGTTCAACTGGGTCGGGTCGTGGACCACCGAGAAAAAGATCTGCAGCAACTGCGCATACGACACCTGTTTCGGGTCGAACGTGATTTGCACCGCCTCGGCGTGGCCGGTCAGGCCCGTGCCGATCATCTCGTAGCGCGCGGTCGTCTGGCTGCCGCCGCTGTAGCCCGAGACGGCGTTCAGCACGCCGCGGGTGTGCTGGAACACACCCTGCACGCCCCAGAAGCAGCCACCTGCGAACACGGCGATTTCTTGGGCGGCGCTGGATGGTGCGGTGGCGTCGCCGGCCAGCGGC
>JANMWQ010000116.1:0-2209 GCA_031394085.1 Rhizobacter sp.
GCGACCCACAGCGCGACGAAGAAGAACGCGAGCGTCACCGAAAAACTGATGCCGATGTGCATCTCGGAGGTACCGAAGAAGCTCCAGCGAAAGCCGCTGATCAGGTAGACCGACGGGTTGAGCATCGAGAGCTTTTGCCACAGCGGCGGCAGCATGCTGATCGAGTAGAACGGCCCGCCGAGAAAGGTCAACGGCATCACGATCAACATCGGGATCAGCTGCAGCTTATCGAAACCATCGGCCCAGATGCCGATGATGAAACCGAACAGGCTGAACGTGACGGCCGTCAGCACGAGAAAGAGAACCATCCACACCGGGTGCTCGATGCGGATCGGCACGAACAGCGCCACGGTCGCGAGGATGATCAGCCCGATCACGACCGATTTGGTCGCCGCCGCACCGACGTAGCTCAGCACGATCTCCACGTGCGAGATCGGCGCCGACAGCAGCTCGTAGATCGTGCCGGTGAACTTCGGAAAGTAGATGCCGAACGACGCGTTCGAGATGCTTTGCGTCAGCACCGACAGCATGATCAGCCCGGGCACGATGAAGGCGCCGTAGCTCACGCCGTCGATCTGCGCGATGCGCGAGCCGATCGCCGAGCCGAACACGACGAAGTAGAGCGCGGTCGACAGCACCGGCGAAATGATGCTTTGCGTGATCGTGCGCCAGGTGCGTGCCATCTCGAATTGGTAGATCGCCTTGATCGCGTGGGTGTTCATTGCTTCTCCGCGACCAGGCTGACGAAGATGTCTTCGAGCGAGCTCTGGGTCGTCTGCAGGTCTTTGAGCTTGATGCCGGCGGCGCTCAGGTCGTCGAGCAGCGCAGCGACGGCACCCGTCGAGGCGCGCGGGTCATAGGCGTAAGCGAGCTCATGGCCGTCGGCGCTGAGCGCCAGCGCGTGCGCGGCCAGGCTCGCCGGCACCTGCGACAGCGGCGCCTGCAACTGCACGGTCAGCTGCTTCTTGCCGAGCTTTTTCATCAGCGCGACCTTGTCTTCGACCAGGATGATCTTGCCCTGGCTGATCACGCCGACGCGGTCGGCCATGTCCTCGGCCTCTTCGATGTAGTGCGTGGTCAACACGATCGTCACGCCCGATTCGCGCAGCTCGCGCACCATCGCCCACATGTCCTTGCGCAAGGCCACGTCGACGCCGGCGGTCGGCTCGTCGAGGAACAGCACACGCGGTTCGTGCGACAGCGCCTTGGCGATCATCACGCGGCGCTTCATGCCGCCCGAGAGCGTCATGATCTTGCTGTCTTTCTTGTCCCACAGCGACAACGCGCGCAGCGTCTTCTCGATGTGCGCCGCATCGGGTGCCTTGCCGAACAGGCCGCGGCTGAACGAGACGGTGGCGCGAACGGTCTCGAACGCGTCGGTCGTCAGCTCCTGCGGCACCAGGCCGATCATCGCGCGCACCGTGCGGTAGTCGGCGCCGATGTCGAGGCCGGCGACGCTGACCCGGCCGTGGTCGAGCCGCACCAGGCCGCAGATGAGCCCGATCAGCGTGGTCTTGCCGGCGCCGTTCGGGCCGAGCAGCGCGAAAATTTCACCCTGTTGAATCTCGAGGTCGATGTGGTCGAGCGCGCGAAAGCCGGTGGCGTAGGTCTTGGAGACGCCGACGACGGAAATGATGGAAGGCATGCAGTGCGGGGGGATGACGGCGGAGAGGGCCCGACATTAACCCAGCCGGCGCGATCACGTGGCCACACCGAGAATCACGCTCGACGCCTTGAACACCGCGGTGGCCGCACTGCCATCGGCCAGGCCGAGCGACTTCGCACTTTCGTTCGTGATCACCGCGGCCACCGTGCCGCCGCCCGGCAGTTGCAGCACGACCTCGGTGTTCACCGCACCGGGCAACACGCGGCTCACCGTGCCGGCGAGCTGGTTGCGCGCCGAGAGGCGCACGTTGCCGGCATCGGTCACCAGCATGATCGACGAGGCCTTGACGAGCGCGAACGCCTTCGCGCCGACGTCGAGGCCCAGCTCGTTGCGGCTCTCGCGCGTGACGGTCGCGACGATGCGCAGCCCGCCGATCACGGCAAGCTCGACCTCGTCGTTGATCGCGCCCGCGCGCACCCCGCGCACGGTGCCGGCGAACTGGTTGCGGGCGCTGGTCTTCATCGCGATGCTCTCCATCAACGCATAGTCTTCGACGAGGCCGTGCGCCTGCCGGTTGAGCCGCTCGACGAAGCGGGCGTGCTC
>JANMWQ010000131.1:0-3261 GCA_031394085.1 Rhizobacter sp.
GGCCAGTCACGATGCCGCCAAGGCGTACGCCGAATCCGGCATGCTGGCGGCGATGCAGGACTACGAGATCGGCGGCATGCAGCTGCCGTGCGTCGTCGAGATGGCGGCCAACAGCTTCTTCGCGAAGGCCGGCATCGGCATCGGCGGTGGCGGCATGCTGACCAGCGGCAACGCGAACCTGCTGATGGTGCACGGGACCGAAGCGCAGAAAGACGTGTTCGCCAAGCACGAGTTCGCCGGTCGTTTCAGCGGCACGATGTGCCTGAGCGAGCCGCAGGCCGGCTCCAGCCTCTCCGACGTCGTCACGCGCGCCACGCCCGACGGTGACGATTTCGAGGCCGACGCGCTCGGCCCGCGCTACCGGCTGCGCGGCAATAAGATGTGGATCAGCAACGGCGAGCACGAGCTGACCGAGAACATCATCCACCTGGTGCTTGCCAAGATCCCTGGGCCAGACGGCAAGCTGATCGCCGGCACGCGCGGCATCTCGCTGTTCATCGTGCCTAAAAAACTCGTCGGCATCGATGGACAACTGACCGGCGAGCGCAACGATGTGGCACTCGCCGGCCTGAACCACAAGCTCGGCTACCGCGGCATCCCGAACACACTGCTGAACTTCGGCGAAGGCAAGTACCCGGTGCGTGCTGCGGGCGGCGCAGGGCTCGATGGTGCCGGTGCCGGCGCCGTGGGTTACCTCGTCGGCAAGCCGCACGAAGGCCTGCGCTGCATGTTCCACATGATGAACGAGGCGCGCATCGCGGTTGGCCTCGGCGCGACGATGCTCGGTTACGCCGGCTACGAGGTGTCGCTCGACTACGCGAAGAACCGACCGCAGGGCCGGCCGACTGGCATTGGCGGCAAAGATGCGGCCAAGCCGCAAGTGCCGATCATCCAGCACGCCGATGTGAAGCGCATGCTGCTTGCGCAGAAGAGCTATTGCGAAGGCGCGCTGGCGCTGGAGTTGTATTGCGCGCAACTCGTCGACGAGCTGGCGACCGGCACGCCGGAGGCCGTCGCCGAGTCGAGCCTGCTGCTCGAAATGCTGACGCCGATCGCCAAGAGCTGGCCGAGCGAGTGGTGCCTGGAGGCGAACAGCCTGGCCATTCAAGTGCTGGGCGGCTACGGCTACACGCGTGACTTTCCGGTCGAGCAGTATTGGCGCGACAACCGCCTCAACATGATCCACGAGGGCACGCACGGCATCCAGGCGCTCGACCTGCTCGGCCGCAAGGTCGTGATGCAGGGTGGCGCGGGTTTCGAGCTGCTCGCGAGCAAAGTCGGTGCGACGATCGCGCGCGCCCACGCCGTGCCCGCGCTCGCTGTGCACGCCGATGCGCTCGCTGCGGCGCTGAAGCATCTGGGCACCGCCACGAAAGCCGCGTGGTCCACCGGCAGCCCCGAAGAAGCGCTCGCCAACGCGACGCCGTACCTGCAGGCCTTCGGCCACACCGTGCTGGCTTGGGTCTGGCTCGATGTCGCGCTGTGCGCGCAACCGAAGCTCGCCAGTGCGGCGGCAGATGACCTCGCCATGTTGCAGGGCAAGCTCGCCGCCTGCACCTACTTCTTTCACTACGAACTGCCGCGCATCGGCGCGTGGCTCGGTGTCGTCGAAACGCGCGATGACACTTGCCGGACGATGGACGAGGCCTGGTTCTGATGAGCGCCGCCAAGCGCATCCACAAGTGGAGCTGGATCCTGATCTACGTCGGCATGGTGCTGCTCGCGCTCGGCCTGTCGGTGCAACGCAGCGACGCCGCGCTTGGCTGGGGCATCGCCGCGACGGGCATTGCGATGATCGTCGTCGGCATCGTGATGATCTGGATTAGATCGCGCATGAAAAACACCCAGGAAACACCATGAGCACATCGATCAAAAAACTCTTCGATCTGACCGGCAAGACCGCGCTGATCACCGGCGGATCGCGCGGCCTCGGCTTGCAGATGGCGCACGCGCTCGGCGAAGCGGGCGCGAAGATCATGCTGAGCTCGCGCAAGGCCGAAGACCTGGAGCAAGCGGCTGCCGAGCTGCAAGCCGCCGGCATCGACGCGCGCTGGATCGCCGCCGATTGCTCGAAGGAAGAAGACACCCGCCGCCTCGCCGACGAGACGATGGAGCGCATGGGCGCGATCGACATCCTCGTCAACAACGCCGGCGCGAGCTGGGGTTCGCCGGCCGAAGACCACCCGGTCGCGGCCTGGGACAAGGTCATGAACCTGAACGTGCGCGGCTATTTCATCCTCGCGCAACAGGTCGCGCGCATCGCGATGATCCCCAAGAAGCGCGGCTCCATCATCAACATCGCCTCGATCGCGGGCCTCAATGGCAACCCGCCCGAGATGCAGACGCTGGCCTACAACACCTCGAAGACCGCGGTGATCGGCTTCACCCACACGCTCGCGGCCGAGTGGGGCAAGTACGGCATCAACGTCAACGCGATCTGCCCGGGCTTCTTCATGACGAAGATGGCAGCGGGGCTGATCACCCACCTGGGCGAAGCGAACATGGCGGCCAAGGCACCGTTGGGTCGGTTGGGTGACGACGATGATTTGAAGGGCATCGCGCTGCTGTATGCGAGCGAGGCCGGCAAGCACATCACGGGTCAATGGTTGGCTGTCGATGGCGGCGTGAGTGTGGTGTTGGGGGCGGCGTGATCGTTCGCTTGTCGTCGGCGCGAGAGTCGGCGCGAGATCAGGCCGCCGGGGCGCTCTGCTGCGCTCGTGTCCTCCGGCCTTCGGCCTCCTCCTTGACCTCGCTCAGCAGAGCACCCCACCGGCCTGATCCAGAACCACCGAGGCGGCTGAAAGTGAACGCGCTGCGGTGGTGGGCAGCTTCGGTCGTCGGGTGGCCCACGGAGCGAAGTAAAGGAGGAGGCTTGGGCGAAGCCCGAGCCGGGGGACATGAGCGCAGTGGGCTGCCCGATGGCCAAAGCCCGCGCGACGGGTCGCCTGACCATCCTGAGGAGCAGCTCCAATGAGCATCCCCTTCGGCGTCACAATCCCTTTTGTCGAGCTGCTCGGCTTCACGCTCGAGCGCTTCGAGGGGGGTGAATCCGAGATGCACTTCGCTGCGAAGCCCGAGCACACCAACAGCTTTCAGGTCGTGCATGGCGGTGCCTGCATGACATTTCTCGATGTCGTGATGGCCACCGCGGCGCGCAGCGCCAACCCCGAGATGGGCGTCGTCACGATCGAGATGAAGACCAGCTTCATGCGGCCCGCGGTGGGCACGCTCGTCGGCAAAGGTCGCTTGATGCACCGCACC
>JANMWQ010000143.1:0-3094 GCA_031394085.1 Rhizobacter sp.
GTTCGCACGGGCGCGTGACCGAGGGCAGGGCGGGCGCTTTCTGGCGTCGGTCGACGAATGGAGCCGGGTCAACCACCGCATGCACAACAAGCTCTTCATCGCCGACGGCGCGATGGCCGTGATCGGCGGGCGCAACGTGGCGAACGAGTACTACCTGCGCGGCGTGTCGGAGAACTATGTCGATGTCGACGCGTTCACGGTCGGCTGGATCGTCCCGCCGCTGCAGTTCCAGTTCGATCGCTACTGGAACAGCGACGCGGTCTATCCGCTGCACTCGATCGCGAAGACCGACATCGACCCCGCGCAGTTGCGTGCGCGCTTCGAGCACGACACTGGCCCCGCGACCACGCCACCGCCGGCCGATTTGCCATCGAACGACATCCTCGGCTACGGACCGATCGCCGACGACCTCGACGGCGGCCGCCTCGGCCTGATCTGGGGCGAGGCCTTCGTCTTCGCCGACCACCCCGACAAACCGTTCGACGGCAGCGTCGGCGGCGAGCCGCTCGACACCAGCGTGACCTTCAACCTGTTCGAGGTGATCCGTGCGGCCAAGAAGGAGGTCGTCATGTCGTCGCCTTACTTCGTGCCTGGCGAGCTGAGCCTGCAGATGTTTCGCGATCTGCGCGCCGAGGGCGTCGCGGTCGCGGTGATGACGAACTCGCTCGCCTCGACCGACGAGCCGATCGTGCACATCGGCTACGCGGCCCACCGCGAGGAGTTGCTGCAGATGGGCGTGGAGCTCTACGAGCTCAGTTCGTCGCGCGTCAAACACAACGATCGGCCGTTCCTGTTCGGCAAGTCGCTCGGTCGCCTGCACGCCAAGCTCGCGGTGATCGATCGCGAAGGCCTGTTCATCGGCTCGATGAACTTCGACCCGCGCTCGGCCAGCATCAACACCGAGCTCGGCGCGGTCGTGCGCAGCCCGGCGCTGGCCAAAGAGCTGCTGCGCGTGATCGACATCGACCGCCTCTACAGCGCCTACCGCGTGCGGCTCAAGGCTAACGGCAAGGGCCTGGAGTGGATCAGCAACGACGGCGACAAGGAGATGATCCTCACCGAAGAGCCCGACTCGACGCCATGGCTGCGCATCAAGTCATGGTTGCTGACGCCGTTCGTGCCGGTGGAGCAGTTGTAGCGGCCGCTTTGCCCGCACGCTTAGGGATAGCCGCCGTACCGGCGGTCTCATAGAGTGGCATGACCGAGGGTGCCCGTTGCAGCCTCACCCACCGTGAGGTTCGCGATGAAGCGTTTCCCCTCGACCATGTCGCTTGCGGTCATCGTGTTGTTCGCCAGCGCGGCGCACGCCGCGGACGCAGAAGGCTTTCTCGACAAGGCAGCAGTCGAGACATTTCTCGTCGATCACAAGATCACCTTCGCTCGTCACGCAGACAATAATCGCGTCAAGTGGGACATCCGAAAGAATGGCGCGCTGTACGGCGAGAACCTGACACTGAATTCCAAAGACACGGCCCGCTGGACGATCGACGACAAGGGCGTGTTGTGCATCAAGTGGAAAGGCAACAGCACCGACGCGTGCCGAGTGTTCGCCACCCGCTACGCGAAGACACAGTTGTTCGATCCGGCCAATCCTGCAGTGGCCGTCGGGACGATCGAACAGGTCGACTAAGAGCATGAGAACTTTTCTGCTGGACGCGTATTGCTCCCTCTCCCAGAGGGAGAGGGAGCCAATTCAAAAAACTCTCAGCCTCTAAGCCGATCTTGCCGTCGCGAGAGTCAGCAACTGCGCGACGACACCGATGGCGATGACCTCGGGCTCCTTGCCATCGATCGGCTGGACGCCGATCGGGCAGGTGATGCGAGCGATGACCTCGGGGTCGACGCCGCGCTGCTCGAATCGATGGATGAAACGCTGCCGTTTCGTCTTCGAGCCGATCAGGCCGAGGTAGCCGAAATCACCACGTTTGAGAATCGCTTCGGTGATGCGCATATCGAGGTCGTGGTCGTGCGTGAGCACGAGGTAGAACGCGCCGGGCGAGGCGAGCCGAACCTCGCCTTCGACGGCATCGACGCAGACGCGCCGGATGTGCACGGGCCACGGGCCGCCGAGCGTGGTGTTGGCGGCGAACTCTTCCTCGCGCTCGTCGATCCAGTCGACGCTGACATCGAGCGTGGCGAGCAGCGTCGCGATCGCGCGGCCGACGTGGCCGGCGCCGTAGAGCTGCAGATGGAAAAGCGGTGCCGGCGCCGGCCAGCGCGCGAGCGCCTGCGCATCGAGCGCGCGGTACGCGAGCGTGACGGCCCCGCCGCAGCACTGGCCGAGCGCGGGGCCGAGCGGGAAATGCTCGGTGTGCAGGTCGAGCGCGTTCGTCCGAAGCATCTCGCGTGCACGCTCGATCGCCTTCAATTCAAGGTGTCCGCCGCCGACGGTGCCGGTGACTTCTTCAGCCGCGACCAGCATTCGCGTGCCGGCTTCGCGTGGGGCGGAGCCCAGGGCCGCAATCACTTCGACGATGACGCACGCGCGGGCTTCAGCGAGCCAGCGCTGAGCGGTGTCGCGGGTTATGCGATTCATGTCACTGGCTCACGCGGTCGTCGAGAAGAGACTGCGGCTCCTGCATGGCGGCGGGCGGGCGGGTGGGCGTGGGCGGGCATGGGAAGCGTCGAGGAGCACAGGGCCGATGGCCGCGCGCGTAGCGCGCTTCGTCGACTGACTCGCCGCGGCTGTTAGAGCGCAGTGAGCGAAGCGAACGCAGCGAGTTCTGCGGCGGGCCATCAGACCGAGCACCGCAGAGCAGTCGTCGCGCAGCGGCGACCGCTTCCGCTGACCGCCCGCGCCCACCCGCCCGCGGCCATGCGCGCCCAGGTAATCGAACGCACGAAGAATGCATCCCTACCCCGCCTGCACCGCCGTGATCGCCCGCAAGATCGCCTCGCTCGTCGCCGGCGCCGTCAACGGCGGGTCGACGCGGTGGTCACCGCAAGCAGAAATCGCATCGCGGATCGCGAAGAACACCGAGAACGGCAGCAGCAGCGGCGGCTCGCCGACGGCTTTGCTGCGGTGGATGCTGTCTTCCGCATTCTGGCCGTCGTAGAGCTTCACGTTGAACACCGGCGGGCAGTCGTTCGCGGT
>JANMWQ010000156.1:0-1659 GCA_031394085.1 Rhizobacter sp.
AGCGCCGCGATCAGCGCCTCGGGAATGCCGCACAGGCCGAAGCCGCCGACCGCCATCAGTTGGCCGTCCTTCACCACACCCTGGAGCGCCGCGGCGGCGCTGGGGAAAACCTTGTTCATTCGAGAGACTCCTGAGAACACGCGTTGATCGCAGCGCGCAAGCGTACTACGGGCGACGCGGCGTGACCCCAGTGGCTCAGCCGATCAGCGCGCGAACCGACTCCGGCAGCGGCACCGACTTTTCGGCCGCGTAGTTCACCCACACGGTCTTCGCGCCGCCCGAGGCGCAGATCAGGCCCGGCGCATCGGTGCGCTCGAGCGTGATGTAGGTCTCGAAGCTGCTGCGGCCGGGGTTGGCCACGTAGTGCTTTGCGAGCAGGTCGCCCGGGTACCGGAGCTGGCGGATGAAGTTGCAGAACGCATTGACGATGACCATGCCGTTGCCGTCTGCATCTTCCACGCCACCGGCGCTGAACAGCCATTCGAGCCGCACCGTCTCCATGTAACGGAAGTAGATTGTGTTGTTGACGTGACCCATCGCGTCCATGTCGCCCCAGCGCATCGGGATCACCATCTCATAGGTGAGCTTCTTGTCGTCGGGCAGGTCGAATCGCATCGTGCGTGCTCCGCTCAGGTGTGCGCCGCGCCGAGCTCGGCATAGAGCCGATCGACGAGGCGGCGCAGTTCGGCGAGCTCGGTCTGCATCGCGCCCTGCTGCGCCTTCAGCGCGGCGATCTCGCTGGCGGCGACGAAATCGGCGGAGTCGGTCGCGACCGGCATCGCCGACACATCGACCGCGCCGCTCAGCAGGTGTGCCCAACGCGGCTCGCGGGCACCCGGCGCGCGCGGCAGCTTGACGACGAGCGCACCGCCCTTCTCTTCCGGCCGCGCCGCGAGCTCGTCGAGAAATCCTTCGACCGACGACAGGTCGGCGAAGCGGTGCAGCCGCTCGGAGGCCGTGCGCAGCTCCGAGACCGTCTGCGGCCCGCGCAGCGCCAGCGTGGCGAGCAGCGCGATCGATTGCGACGGCAGCGCGAGCGTGCGGCCGGCGTTGTGCTCGTAGCGCGTGACGCGCGAACCGCTGGCCTCGAAGACGAGGTTCAAGGCCTTCAGCGCGAGCACGGTGTCTTGCACTTCGCCTTCGGTCGCGTTGAGCACCGGCTCGCGCGCGGTCTTCTGGTTGCAGCCCAGGGTCAACGAGTTGATCGACAAGGGGTAGCTGTCGGGCACCGTGTGCGCCTTCTCGATCAGCACGCCGAGCACGCGGGTTTCGAGCAGTGAGAGTGGACGAAGCATCATGCAGAAAGTTCTTTGTCATTGAAGTGCAGCTTGAGGGACGGACTCGAGGCCAAAACGCTGACCAGCCACTGCTCGATGTGTTCAATATGGGTGTCGCTGCGCTGAAGATGCGGACTGACGATACCCGAGACGGTGTTGCCCGTGGGCCCGGCCGGGAGATCGAGACGCGCTTCTTCGAACAGGCGCCCAGCCCGATATTTCAGGCACATCGACCCGCCTGCCTTTCGCACGGTGACGGACAGCTCGCTGCACAAAGAATTGACCAGAGACATGCCGATGCCCTGAAGCTGAACCGGGCCACCCTCAGATGCAGCGAACGGATAGTCGAGATGCGTATAGATGAACTTGAGGTACGGCAACC
>JANMWQ010000163.1:0-5523 GCA_031394085.1 Rhizobacter sp.
TGGCAGGGCATGCGCCGGCAATTGAGCTTGTTCGTTTCGCCACAAGGGCGGGGCGTGCTGTTCCAGCAGAACCGCCTGGCGGCGTTCTTGCAGGCCGGATTGCTGGTGCCGGCACAGGAAGAGTCGCTTACCGTGCGCGCCACGCGCAGCGCGATGGCCAAACTCGACGGCGACCCTTCGAGGCTGCTGAACTGAGGGGCGGTTGAAGCCGCGAAAGGTGACACGGCTCCCGCGGCTCCCGGCCCCGGCCCTTGTCAGTGAATCAACCGGTCTTCTTCGTCGACGAACAGCTCGTCGAGGATCAGCGCATCCGGCTCTTCGCCCAAGCTCCAGAAGACCATCAGCACGATGATCTTGAGGTCTTCGAGGTCGAGCGGGCCGCCGGGAATCGCGCTGGCGCGGTCGATCACCATTTCTCGCATCGGCGGTGGCAGCACGCCGGCGGATTCGAGGAAGCTGATGAAGCCGATCGACGGTTCGCCCAGGTGCTCTTGTTCGTCCGGCGAATACACGCGCATGCTGTGCTCGCCTTGCTCGCCGACGTAAGCATCGGCTGCGGTCGCAACGCCATCGAGCCAGGAAAGCGCCTCCTCGATTTCGTCCGATTCGAAGCCGACCGACGACAGCTTGCGGGTCAGCTGGTCGTGGTCGGGACAGGCATCGGGACGCCAGTAGTTTTCGTACAGGTACACGAGCACATCGAACATCAATTTACTATACCCCAGCCGTTCAGCGCCGAATCAGGCGCTGGAACAGCTGGCCGGGCAAGCGTGCGATCAGGCCGTCGAGCTCGAGCCCGAGCAGGCGGGTGCTGAGCTCGGCGGCACTCCAGCCGGTACGGGCGGCGAGGGCGTCGAGCGTGACGGGGTCGAAGCCGAGCGCGGTCAACAGCGGATCGTCGGTCTGCGCCGGGGTGGCGTCGACGGGCGAAGCGGCTGCGGCGCCGAGCGGGCGCAGTTCTTCGAGAATGTCCTGCGCCGTCTCGACCAGTTTCGCGCCTTGCTTGATCAACGCATGGCAGCCCCGCGATTGCGGTGAATGGATCGAGCCGGGGATCGCGAACACGTCGCGCCCGGCCTCGTTGGCGAGCCGGGCGGTGATCAGCGACCCCGATTGCAGGGCCGCCTCGACCACCAGCGTGCCGCGCGCCAGCCCCGCGATGATGCGGTTGCGGCGCGGGAAGTTCGGCGCCATCGACGGCGTGCCGAGTGCGTATTCGCTGACGATCAAGCCCTTGGCAGCAATGCGGTGCGCGAGGCTGAGGTTGCGGCGCGGGTAGACGATGTCGAGCCCGGTGCCGACCACCGCGATGGTGCTGGCCGCGCCTTCCAGGCCGCCGGTGTGCGCGGCGGCATCGATGCCAAGCGCGAGGCCCGAGACGACGGTCAACCCGGCGTGGCTCAGGTGACTGGCGAAGGCGCGTGCGTTGTCGCTGCCTTGCGGCGTCGGGTTGCGGCTGCCGACGATCGCGATCGCTTCACCCTGCAGCAGCTCGGTGCGGCCTTGTGCATAGACGATCAGCGGCGGGTCGGGTGATTCGAGCAGGGCCTGCGGGTAGCGCGGATCGTCGAGCGTGATCACGGCGCGCGGTTCGGACGCGTCGGCGTCGAGCCACGCGAAGGTGGCATCGAGCAGCGGCGCGAGTGTCTCGGGTTCGGTTTCGAGCGACGTGGATTGAAGCGACCCGACCACTTCGCGCCGTGCGGCCGACGACGCGCCGATCACCGCCTGCGGCGACCCGAACGCCGCCAGCAGCTTGCGCGCCGATTCACGCCCGAGCCCGGGTGTTTCCAGCAAGCGCAGCCAAGCGCCGAGTTCGTCGCGATCGATCAGGGCTGGCCGAAGCGGTCGCCGGGCGACACCGGGTCCTTGACCGACAGGATCAGCGCGTACGACATCCGGTCGAACACGCGAAACACGAACAGAAGGCCATGGCGCTCATCGGGCAGTTTGATCGTCGGCTTGCCGGGGTCGGTGGGGTCGACCACACGCGCGCCGTTGCGGATCAACGCCAGCACGTGCCCGCGCTCCATGCCGTCGCGGGCACCGCGGTTGAGCGCGACGATCTGGTTCTGGCCGGCCGTCAACGCGTCGCCGTAGAGCGAGACGATCTGGCCGTCCATCGGGCCTTGCGGCGCGTGCGGCGCGTAGTTGGTGTACTCGCGGGCCGGCACCACCGCCAGCCGGTCGCCGACACCGGCCTCCTGGCGCACGCTGGTCACGGTGAAAGTGGCCGGCACGATCTCGGACTTGCCGGCCGCGTCGACCCGCGTTTCGCCCTGCTTCGCGTACTCGGCCGCGCCCACGTACACCGCTTCGTAGCCGAGCAACTCTTTGGTCGTCGGGTCGATCAGCGGTTTGGGCTGGCGGAAAATGCGGTAGTCGGTGCCGTTGCTCAGGTCGCCGCGCACATAAGCGGTGTCGCCGCGGCCGAGGATGACGCGGCCTTCTTGCGTCGCGACGATGCGCGGCGCGGCTTCGAGCTCGTTGGTCTGGAAAATCACCGCTTCGTTCAGGAACGGCTCGATCAACCCGAACGGGATCGATGGCAGCGAGCCGGCGCCCAGCTCCGAGGAGCGGATGCGCGGCGAAAGCTTGTCGTTGCCGCCGACCGCCTGGCCCATGCGCAGCCGCGCCCGGCCACCGGTCTTGTCGAGGTACAGAATCTGGCCCGGGTAGATCAGGTGCGGGTTGCGGATCTGGTCGAGGTTCATGCCCCACAGCTCGGGCCAGCGCCACGGGCTCTTCAAGAAGAGTTTGGAGATGTCCCAGAGCGTGTCGCGCGTCTTGACAGTGTACGAATCGGGCGCATTTGGAGAGAGTTCGGACAGCGCGACGCCGTCTTGGGCCGCCTTCGCCGCGGTGCTGCGTTGCTTCGAAGTCACCGGATAATCGGTGGCCTGAACCGCCGTAGCGCACAGCGCAAACCCCAGCGCAGCCCCCACGGACACGACACCGGCGACCCGGCGAATACGAGAGGCGGAACGATCACGACGGGTCATGTAGGTCTCTCTTCGGAGATGCGCGGTAGATGCCGTTCGGTAAACGCGGCCCGCGCGATATGGTTGAGTCCGCTGAGTTCGCCGCTCCAACGACAGTTCGGCGAAAATCCTCAATCAGTTTCACAGATTCTGCCCCTAAACCCTTGATATCGCAACGAAAGTCACCCTGCGGGCTGCGCCGCGTGAGACCTGTCACGATGCCAGGCGTTGCGTCAGTTCCACAATATCGGCAACCGCTCGCCGAAATGAAATCGTCATGGCTCAACTGAACATTCTTCGCTATCCCGACCCCCGCCTGCACACCGTCGCCCGACCCGTCACGCAGGTCGACGCGCGCATCCGCCAGCTCGTCATCGACATGCTCGACAGCATGTACGCCGCCGACGGTGTGGGCCTCGCGGCCACCCAGGTCGACGTGCACGAGCGTGTGATCGTGATCGACACGTCGGACGCCCGCGACGACCCGCGTGTGCTGATCAACCCCGAGCTGGTGGCAAGAAGCGAGGAGATGACCTTCGCCGACGAAGGCTGCCTGTCGGTCCCGCTGATCTACGACAAGGTGCAGCGCCACGCGAAAGTCACCGTGCGCTCACTCGACCGTGACGGCGAACCGCAGGAGTTCGAGGCCGAGGGCCTGCTCGCGATCTGCGTTCAGCACGAGATGGATCACCTGCAGGGCAAAGTGTTCGTCGAGTACCTGAGCCCGTTGAAGCGCGACCGGATCAAAACGAAGATGCTGAAGAAGGCGCGCGAGGACGCATGAGGATTGCCTTCGCCGGCACGCCAGAGTTCGCGCAATTCGCACTGGCGCAATTGTTCGCCGCAGGCTTCGAGATCGTGCTGGTGCTGACGCAACCCGATCGGCCCGCCGGTCGCGGGCTGAAGCTGCATGCGTCGCCGGTCAAGGCGTTCGCGCTCGAACACGGCATCCCGGTGGCGCAGCCGCGCAGCTTGCGGCTGGGTGGCAAGTTCGCGGACGATGCCGCGCTCGGCCGCGACGCGCTGCTCGCGGCGAACCCCGACGTGTTGATCGTCGCCGCCTACGGCCTGATCCTGCCGCAGTGGGTGCTCGACCTGCCGCGCCTGGGCGGCATCAACATCCACGGCTCGCTGCTGCCGCGCTGGCGCGGCGCAGCGCCGATCCACCGCGCGATCGAGGCCGGCGATGCGCGCACCGGCATCACCATCATGCAGATGGACGCGGGCCTCGACACCGGCGACATGCTGCTCGTCGAGGAGATCGCGATCGCGCCCGACGACAGCACCGCGAACCTGCACGACAAGCTCGCCAACCTCGGCGGGAGGCTGATCGTGGAGGCACTCGAACTCGCCGCCTGCGGGGGTTTGAAGCCCCGGCCGCAACCGCTCGAAGGCATCACCTACGCCCACAAGATCGACAAGGCCGAAGCCGCGATCGACTGGCGCGATCCCGCCGCCGCGATCGAACGTCGCCTGCGCGCGTTCGACCCGTTCCCTGGCGCGACGGCCGTGCTCGGTGGCGACACCATCAAGTGCTGGCGCGGCACGGTTGTCGACGGCGTCGGCGCACCCGGCGAAGTGCTCACCGTCGATGACAGCGGCATCACCGTCGCCTGCGGCGAGCGCGCATTGCGACTCACCGAACTCCAGCGCGCCGGTGGCAAGCGCTTGCCGTCGGCGCAGTTCCTTCAAGGAAAGCGGATCGAGGCCGGCAGGGTCTTCGCATCTGTCGGTCGTTGAACCCGCGCGTTGAACTCGCGCAGCCCGACCGCATCTACACCGCGTCGGCATCTTGCCGACGTTCGAGCCGCAGAGGAAACCACGCAATGTTCAACCTGATGAAAACCGCCGTCTTGATGGCGGCGATCACCGCCCTGTTCATGGCCATCGGCTCGCTGCTCGGCGGCCGCACCGGGATGATGCTCGCGCTCGTCGTCGCGGTCGGCATGAACTTCTTCAGCTACTGGTTTTCCGACAAGCTGGTGCTCAAGATGTACAACGCGCAAGAGGTCGACGAGACCTCGGCGCCGCAGTTCTACCGCATGGTGGCCGAGCTCGCGCAGCGCGCGCAGTTGCCGATGCCCAAGGTCTACCTGATCGAAGAAGACGCGCCGAACGCGTTCGCGACCGGCCGCAACCCCGAGCACGCGGCGGTGGCCGCGACCACCGGCATCTTGCGTGTGTTGAGCGAGCGCGAGTTGCGCGGCGTGATGGCGCACGAGCTCGCTCACGTGAAGCACCGCGACATCCTGATCAGCACCGTGAGCGCGACGATGGCCGGCGCGATCTCGATGCTCGCCAACTTCGCGATGTTCTTCGGCGGGCGCGACGGCTCGGGCCGGTCGACGAACCCGATCGTCGGGCTGCTGGTGATGTTCCTCGCGCCGATCGCCGCGAGCCTGATCCAGATGGCGATCAGCCGCGCACGCGAGTTCGAGGCCGACCGCGGCGGTGCCGAGATTTCGGGCGACCCGCGCTCGCTCGCCAGCGCACTGCAAAAGATTCATCAGTACGCGAACGGCGCGATCCCGATGCAGGCCGC
>JANMWQ010000169.1:0-3952 GCA_031394085.1 Rhizobacter sp.
TTGTTGCCGCTCCAGCGCGTGAGCTGCAGCCAGAGCGCCGCGTCGGCCGGTTCGCCGCTCGGCAGGTGCAGGCCTTCGGCACGCATCGCCTGCGCGAGCATCTTCTCGCCCAGGTCTTGCGACTCTTCCTGCTCCATGTTCTTCAGGTAGTGGCGGATCTTCGAGCGCGCCCGGCCAGTGCGCACGAAGTTGAGCCACGCCGGGTTCGGCCGCGCGCCCGGCGTGCCGATGATCTCGACCACATCGCCGCTGCGCAGCTCGGTGCGCAGCGCGACCGGCTCGCCGTTGACCTTGGCCGCGATCGTGTGGTCGCCCACATCGGTGTGGATCGCGTAGGCGAAGTCGACCGGCGTCGCGCCGCGCGGCAGCGCCAGGATCTTCGACTTCGGCGTGAACACGTAGACCGCGTCGGGGAACAGGTCGATCTTGACGTGCTCGAGGAACTCGTTGGCGTCGTGGGTCTCGTCTTGAATGTCTATCAGCGACTGCAGCCACATCGCGCCCAGCCGCTGCGCCTCTTGCACCTGCGCGCCGCCGCTCTTGTAGAGCCAGTGTGCGGCGATGCCTTTCTCGGCCACTGCATGCATCTGCTCGGTGCGGATCTGGAACTCGACCGCCGTGCCGAGCGGGCTCACCAGCGTGGTGTGGAGCGACTGGTAGCCGTTCGCCTTCGGGATTGCGATGTAGTCCTTGAAGCGGCCGGGCAGGGGTTTGAAGAGCTGATGGAGCACGCCGAGCGCCATGTAGCACTCCATCAGGTTGCCCACGACGATGCGAAAGCCGAAGATGTCGTTGACCTGCGCGAAGGTCAGGTGCTTCTCGCGCATCTTCTTGTAGATCGAGAACAGCGTTTTCTCGCGGCCGAACACCTGCACGCCGAGCTTGTGCTGAACAAAGGCTTTGTCGACATCGTGCTGGATGCGCTCGACGATGTCGCGCCGGTAGCCACGCGCTTTCTGCACCGCTTTCGAGAGGGCCGCCTGACGCCACGGCCGCAGGTGCTGAAACGAAAGCTCCTGCAGCTCGCGGTAGGTCTGGTTCAGCCCGAGCCGGTGCGCGATCGGCGCATAGATCTCGAGCGTCTCGCCGGCGATGCGGGTGCGCTTGGCGGCGGCCATCGCGTCCATCGTGCGCATGTTGTGCAGGCGATCGGCGAGCTTGATGAGAATGACGCGCACATCGCGCGCCATCGCCAGCAGCATCTTGCGAAACGATTCGGCCTGCGATTCTTCGCGGGTCGAGAACTGCAGCTTGTCGAGCTTGGTCAGGCCGTCGACCAGATCGGCCACCGGTGCGCCGAACTTCTCGATCAGCTCGATCTTGGTGACGCCGCAATCTTCCATCGCGTCGTGCATCAGCGCGGCCATGATGGCTTGCGCGTCGAGCTTCCATTCGGCGCACAGGCCGGCCACGGCAATCGGGTGCGTGATGTACGGCTCGCCGCTGGCGCGGAACTGACCGAGGTGCGCTTCATCAGCGAAGCGATAGGCCTCGCGCACGCGCTTGGTGTCGGCGGCGTCGAGGTAGTCGAGCTTGTGGGTCAGGGCCGCGAACGAAGCGGCGGCGGCATCGGTGACGGCCGGCTGCAGCTTCGGAGCAGGCGCGCGCTTGTCCGAAACGGCAACGGGTGCCAGTTCTCGCAGGGCGTGGGGGGCGCGGGCGCTCATGACCCGAATTTAACTTGGAATGAGCGCGGTCGCCGGTGAGGGGCTACCCGGCCGGGGCTGCCTCGCACCGAGGCAGCGCTGAGAAAACTTTAGACCGGCACCTTGCGCAGCATTTCGATGCCGACTTCGCCGGCGGCGATTTCGCGCAGCGCGGTCACGCCGGGCTTGTTCTTGGTTTCGATCTTCGGTGCGTGGCCCTGGCTCAGCATGCGCGCGCGGTAGGTCGCGGCGAGCACGAGCTGAAAACGGTTCGGGATGCGAGCGAGGCAGTCTTCGACGGTGATGCGGGCCATGGATTCTTTCGGAGTTCGGTCAGCTCAGGTCGAGCGCGGCAAAGACAGCAGGCTTGCTTCTCTGGAGGGCAGCGTATTTGAGCCGCTGCGAATGAACGATCGCTTTCAGATCGAAGAGCGCCGTTTCAAACAAGGCGTTTATTATAACGAAGTCGAATTCGCGCGCCTTCGAGACCTCGATGCGTGCGTTCGCCATGCGCCGGTCAATCACCTCGGGGCGGTCTTCGCCGCGGCGATTCAGGCGTTGCTGCAACTCTTCCCAGCTCGGCGGCAGGATAAAGACCAGCACCGCGTCGGGGAACAACTGCTTGATCTGCAGCGCACCCTGCCAGTCGATTTCGAGCACCACGTCTTGCCCGCCGGTGATGCGTGTCTCGATCGCGCTGCGCGAGGTGCCGTACAGGTGGCCGTGCACCTCGGCCCATTCGAAGAACTCGCCGCGCTCGATCATCGCGCGAAAGGTCGCGTCGTCGGTGAAGTGGTACTCGCGGTCTTGCTGCTCTTGCCCGCGCGGCGCCCGTGTGGTGTGCGAAACCGCGACGACCAGGTGCGAGTCGACCTGCAGCAGCGAGCCGACCAGGCTCGATTTGCCCGCACCGCTGGGCGCGGCGACGACGAAGAGGTTGCCGGGGTAGTCCATGTTTCGTTCTCGTCGGCTTATTCGATGTTCTGCACCTGCTCGCGCAACTGTTCGATCGCGACCTTCATCTCGACCGAGATGTTGGTCAACTCCAGCGCCGCGGCCTTCGAGCCCAGCGTGTTCGCTTCGCGCAGCAGTTCCTGGATCAGAAAGTCGAGCCGCTTGCCGACTTCGCCGCCGGCTTTCAGCAGCCGCGCGATCTCGTCGAGGTGCGAGCGCAGGCGCGCGAGTTCTTCGGCCACGTCGATGCGGATCGAGTACGCCGCAGCTTCGTTCAGCGCGCGTTCCTGCAGCGCTTCGCGTGAAATCGTCTGCGCGGCGCCTGTTGCCTCCAGCGCTTCGGTCCAGCGCTCGAGAAAACGCTGCTGCTGGCGCTTGACAACGGCAGGCACGAGGGGCTCGGCCTGGGCCGCCAATTCGCGCAGGCGATCGACGCGTTCCATCAGCACGCGCGCGAGCCGCGCACCTTCACGGGCACGCGCGTCGCGCAGGCCCGCGATGCAGCGCTTGGCGGCGTCGAGCGCGGGTTCATCGAGCTTCTCGCTGGTCGTGCTGCCTTTGCACCACTGCAGGATTTCGTTCACCGACAGCGCCTGCGCCTTCGGCAACCAACCCTGGATCGTGCTTTCCAGCCTCACCAGGCGATTGAGCTGATCGGGTTGCGGCTGCGGCCAGTGCGTTTCGCTCTCGGTGCGCGTACTGAGCCGCAACTCGATCTTGCCGCGCTTGAACGCGGCCGAAAGCAGATCGCGCAGCGCGGGTTCGAGCGATCGAAACTCGTCCGGCAAGCGAAAACCGAGGTCGAGAAATCGGCCGTTGACCGAGCGCAGTTCGATGCTGACGGTGGCGTTCGCACCGCTGTTCGCGCGGGGTGCCAAATTGTCCGCAGAGGTGGCTGTTTCATGGGTGAAAACGGCCCCGGCGGAGGCGCTGGCGAAGCCGGTCATGCTGTAGACTGACATGAAATATTACCCAAACAAAACCGGATTATGTCAAAGCCCAAACCCGCCCCCTTGCCATCAGGCACCGTGGTGGGTGGCTATCAGGTCATCAAGAAGCTGGCGGCCGGTGGCTTCGGGGTGGTGTATCTGTGTGAAGACCCCGACCGGCACCTCGTGGCGCTCAAAGAGTACCTGCCGTCGTCGCTCGCCGAGCGCTCGCCCGGTGAACTCACGCCGCGCGTCAAGCCCGAGAAGCAGCCGCTGTATCGGCTCGGCTTGAAGAGCTTCTTCGAAGAAGGCCGATCGCTCGCGCAGATCAGCCACCCGAGCGTGGTCTCGGTGCTGAACTTCTTCCGCGAGAACGAAACCGTCTACATGGTGATGAACTACCTGCAGGGCGACACGCTGCAG
>JANMWQ010000175.1:0-2362 GCA_031394085.1 Rhizobacter sp.
GGATGCGCTCGGCGACCTCGCTCGCGTGCGAGGCATCGCGCACGTCGTGCAGCAGCAGGCACATCTCGTCGCCGCCCATGCGCGCGACCAGGTCCTTGCCGCGCACGACCTGCCGCAGCCGCGTCGCCAGGGCCTGCAGCAGGTGATCGCCGGCAGCGTGGCCGAGCGTGTCGTTGATGACCTTGAAACGATCGACGTCGATGAAGATCACCGCGAACTGGCTCGCCTCGAGCTCGCAGTGCATCAGTGTCCGGCCGACTGCGGCCTGGAACGCGGCGCGGTTCGGCAGCGTCGTCAGCTCGTCGTGCTCGGCGAGGAACAAGGCGCGGCCCTCGGCGTCGACGACATCGGTGATGTCGTTGCTCAGGATGTAGACGCCGCTGACTTGGCCGTCGGCGTTGACCTTCGGCATGTACATGATGTTGAGCCAGCGCCCGCGTGCGAACTCGATGCCGGTGACGCGGTGGTCGACCGCGAAGGTCTGGCCCGCGAGCGCACGCTCGAGGTGCGGCTTCAGGGTCGCGCAGAATTCCTCGCCGAAGACATCGCTCACGGTTTTACCGAGCATCGCCTTGGGGTCCAGGCCGAGCCAGCGCTGGTAGTTGCGGTTGACGAAGCGGTAGCGCTGCTCGGTGTCGACGAACGCGACCATCGCCGGGATGTTGTCGGTGATCGTGCGCAGCTCTTCTTCGCTGTGGGCCAGTTGCTGGCGCGAATCGAGCAGGCGCTGGTAGGGTGCGCGGATGCTGTCGGCGACGATGGTGCGGTACACCATCCAAAAGCCCAGCGCCTTGTAGACGTGACCGACGATGAGCGCCAGATCGGTCAGCCGCGTGTAGAGCGTGAAGACCACCTCGCCGATCGCCATCAGCACCGCGGCGCACAGCAGCGAGTGCACATCGAACGGCTGCGGCGTGCGCCGCTGCCGCGCGAACATCGCGCTGGCGACGAGGAACAGGCCCACCAGCAGGCCTTCGCCAGCATGCTTCGCGAAGGTCAGCGATTGGCCGTCGATCACCAGCGCCGGCAGGGTCTCGGGTGCGCCGAAAGCCCAGCCGAGCACGCCCAGCACGTACGCCGCCACAGCGGCCGGCGCCCCGCGCGCCCAACGCGGTTCATGGTCGAGTTGCCAGGGCAGTGCGGCAACGCACAGCATCGCCAGCGCGATCAGCAGTCGGCTCGCCATGAAGAGCACGACCGTGCGGCTCGGGGTGTTGTCGCCGAGCAAGCCGGGCAGGCCCGGGAACGACAGCGTGTGCGCCAGATCGAGCAGCAGCGCACCGGCGCAGGCGCTGCCGAGCACATGCACGCTGCGCGGCACTTCGAGCTCACGCGCGTTCCACGCGACCGCGGCAATCGCGCCGCAGACCAGCACCGAGGCGAGCTCGATCAGCGTGTGCCACTGCGTGTAACTCACGCCGGCCCAGACCTCGGGCAGGCGCACCGGCCAGGCCCACAGGCCCAGCATCGGCAGCGTCGCGAGCGCCAGCCACACGGCGCGGCGGCGGTCGCCGCGCCAGCGGGTCATCGGCATCGCCGACGCACCGGCGCGGGGTGCGCGATATCCGCGTGTGTGAAAGATGTCATCGCCTCGAGCCCGGTTGCATTGGCAGCCCATGGCTGCACGCGAACGGCCGGCCGATGACGATCGGGCGACGCGCTGAACCGTCTTCGGCCGGGTCAGGCCCTGCTTGAGGAAATTGTCGACCGCTCCGTTAACTAATGCGGGCGATCGGCCCGGCGCGTTCCGTGAGCGGGGTCACAGGAACGCCAGCCTGCGTGCCGTGCCGAAGTTGCGCAGGTTCGGCAGCACGGTGTCGAGCTGGCCCTCGGTGGCGCCGAACCAGCCGAGCAGCGTGGCGGCGTACTGGTCGACCGCGGTGGTCGGGATCCAGCGGCCTTGCAGCTCCCAGCTGTCTTGGCCCACGTCGTTCGCGCCGCCGAGCACGAGCTCGGGGTAGGTGCCATAGGTCGTGCCGCCGCGCACCGCGCCGCCGAGCACGAGGTGCTGGTTGCCCCAGGCGTGGTCGGTGCCGGTGCTGTTGTTGGGCGCGAAGGTGCGGCCGAAATCGCTTTGCGTGAAGGTGGTCACGGCGTCGCTCAGGCCGAGTGCCTTCAGTGCAGCGTAAAACGCGGCGAGCGCGTCGCCGAGCTCTTTGAGCAGCCGCGCGTGGTCGCCCTCTGTCGGGCTGCCGGTGACGAGCTGGTTGCCGTGCGTGTCGAAGCCGCCCATCGACGCGAAAAAGAGTTGCCGGTTGCCTTGCACGGTGGCGTTGCCGGCGATCAGCTTGGCAAGCTGGTAGAGCTGGTTGCCCATGCCGCTGTTGATCTTGCCGGCGCTCGTGATCGACGCGAACGCGGC
>JANMWQ010000188.1:0-5265 GCA_031394085.1 Rhizobacter sp.
GAGATCACGCTTTCTCCGGAATTGGCCGAGTACAGGCTGTACCGGCCGGAAGACATCAAGTGCTGGCGCGCCGGCACCGGCTATGCCGTTGCCGATTGGCTCACGGCGCGCGGCATCACGCCGCAGTGGGTCGACTTGCCGCCGCGGTCGGCGTCCTAAAATCGCGGCACACGAGGAGAACGCCATGCACGCCCAGAAAGAACTCGACACCCGCGGCCTGAACTGCCCGCTGCCGATACTCAAGGCCAAGAAAGCGCTGGCCGACATGCGCAGCGGCGAAGTGCTGAAGGTGCTCGCGACCGACCCGGGCTCGATGCGCGACTTTCAGGCCTTCGCGCGCCAGACCGGCAATGAACTCGTCGAACAGGAGAGCACCAACGACGAGTTCATTCATTTCTTGCGCAGGCGGTAGAGCGCGGAGCGAAGGGCGAGGGACCTCGTTGGGCCACGAAGGGCCCCTTCTGGGCCCTTGGGTGATCGACCAGCGCAGCGATCGACGAGGGCGCGGGCTCGATGCCCGCAACCGAGAGTTCGCGCGAGCCTAAATCTCCAGGCCCTTCAGGTACTCGCGAAAGCCCGGCCCAAGCGTCGGGTGCGCCAGGGCCAACTCGACGTTGGCCTGCAAAAAGCCTTCCTTGCTGCCGCAGTCGTAGCGCTTGCCTTCGTAGCGGAACGCGAACACCTTCTCGCGTCGCAGCAAGCCGGCGATGCCGTCGGTGAGCTGAATCTCGCCGCCCACGCCACGTTGCTGGTTCGCGATCTCGTGGAACACGCCCGGGGTCAGGATGTAGCGGCCGGCCACGCCCAGGAGCGATGGCGCGTCTTCGGGGGCCGGTTTTTCGACCATGCGGCTCACGTCCATCAGGCGGTCGTTGATCGGCGTGCCGTCGACGATGCCGTAGCGCCGGGTGTGCTCGGGCGGCACTTCCTGGACCGCCAGGATCGACACGCGCCACTCTTCGTACTGCTCGACCATCTGCTTGAGGATCGGCGTTTCGCCGACCATCAAGTCATCGGCCAGCAACACGGCGAACGGGTTGTTGCCCACCAGCCGTTGACCGCACAGCACCGCGTGGCCGAGGCCGAGCGCCTGCGCCTGGCGCACGTAGATGCACTCCATGTCGTCGGGCTTGACGCTGCGCACCACTTCCAGCAGTTCCTTTTTTCCCGCCTGTTCGAGGGCTACCTCCAGCTCGAAAGTCATGTCAAAGTGATCTTCGATCGGTCGTTTGTGACGGCCGGTCACGAAAATCATCTCGCGGACGCCCGCGGCATACGCTTCTTCCACCGCATATTGAATCAGCGGCTTGTCGACCACTGGCAGCATTTCTTTCGGCTGGGCTTTGGTGGCGGGCAGGAATCGCGTGCCGAGCCCGGCCACGGGGAAAATCGCTTTGGTGACTAACATTTACTTACAATGCCCTTCGATGGTTTCTTGGTGCGGCTTCATTCTGGCACGCCGCTTCATGACGACCTCGTCGGACAACACCTCACGATTGCCTTCTAGCGCATGGATCTGCTGATCATCGAACCGCTCGAAGCCGAGGTCATGCAATGGCTCGAAGCGCGCTATGCGCTGCGCTATGCACCCGAGCTCGCCGGCGATCCGCGCGCGTTTCGCCAGCAGCTCTACAACGTCCGGGCCTTGATCGTGCCGCCCACCGTGACGATCGACGCGCAGGCGCTGCACTACGCGCCGGTGCTGCGTGCAGTCGGCCGTGTCAGCGCCGGCGCCGAAAACATCGACCTCGAAGCCTGTGCGCGGGCGCGCGTCGAGGTCGTGCGCGGCCTCACCGCCACGGCGCAGGCCGAGGCCGAATTCATGATTGGCGCGTTGCTCTCGCTGCTGCGCCGCGTGCCGGTGGTCGGCTCCGACGGCATGCTGGTCGGCCGTGAGCTCGGTGCCGCGACAGTCGGCCTGGTCGGCATGGCGCCGGCCGCGCGTTCGATGTCGCAGATGCTCGGCGGATTCGGCTCGAAGATGGTCGGCTACGACCCGGCGCTGCATGCCAGCGACAGCGTGTTCGAGCGCTGGCGCGTCAAGCCGCTGGGATTGCGCGAACTGCTCGAACAATCCGATGCGGTCTGCGTGCAACTCAGCTATTTCAGCCGCTACCACGGGTTGCTCGGCGAACGGTTCTTGCCGTTCTGCAAGCCGAACCAGGTGATGGTCAGCATCGCGCATTCGGGCCTGTTCGACGAAGCCTCGCTCGCCGAGGCGCTGACCGGTGGCCGCATGGCCGCCGCGTGGCTCGACAGCCTCGAGCCCGGCGCGCTCGATCAGGGCCGGCCGCTGCACGGCATCGAAAATCTGCAGATCACGCCGCGCGTGGCGAGCACGACGCGTGAGTCGCGCCTGCGCAGCGCCTGGGCGGTGGCCAGGCGCATCGACGAAATGCTGGGCGCGGCGCCGATCGCGCCGCGCGCATTCATGGCAACGGCGCCAGGCGAGCCCGTTGATCTTGCAGCCGAGCCAACGTCGACGTGAAATCGGCGACCCGCTGCTGCTCCTGAGCGACCACCGCCGCCGGCGCGCGCGCGACAAAGCTCTCGCTCGCGAGCTTGGTCGAGGCCTTGGCGATTTCGGCTTCGAGGCGGGTGATTTCCTTGGTCAGCCGAGCCGTCTCTGCGGCCACGTCGATCTCGACATGCAGCGCGATTCGCGATTCGCCGGCGACTGAAACCGCTGCGCTGCGTGTGGCATCGGCGAACGCCGCATCGCTGTCGAAACGCCGCACCTCGGAGACTTTCGCGAGCGCCTTCAGCACCGGCTCGGCCTGTGCGATGAACGCGTCGTCACCGATCACGCACAGCGGTACGCGCACGGCCGGCGATAGGTTCATCTCGCTTCGCAAGGTGCGGCTCGCGCCGACCACGGTCTTGAGTTTCGCGACCCAGGCGTCGGACGCCGCATCGACCCGGTCGAGCTGCGCCTTCGGGTATGCCGCGGTCACGATGCTCGCGCCCTCGGCTTTGCGGCCCGCGACCCCCGCGACGGTTTCCCACAGCTCGGCCGTGATGAACGGCATCACCGGGTGCATCAGGCGCAACACGGTTTCGAGCACGCGGATGAGGGTGCGGCGCGTCGCGCGTTGTTGCGCCTCGGTGCCTGACTGGATCTGCACCTTCGCGATCTCGATATACCAGTCGCAGTATTCGTCCCAGACGAACGCGTACATCGCGTTGGCCACGTTGTCGAGCCGAAAGGAGGCGAAGCCCTGCTCGACCGCCGCCTCGACGCGCTGCAATTCGCTGGTGATCCACTTGTCGGCGGGGCTGATCTTCAGGAAGCCGTGAAACGGCTGGCCCGGCGCGCACTCCGCTTTGGTGTGCTCTTCGAGCCCGCAGTCCTGCCCCTCGCAGTTCATCAGCACGAACTTGCTGGCGTTCCAGAGCTTGTTGCAAAAGTTGCGATAACCCTCGCAGCGTTTGGTGTCGAAGTTGATGTTGCGGCCCAGGCTGGCGTAGCTCGCCATCGTGAAGCGCAGCGCGTCGGCGCCGTAGGACGGCATGCCGTCGGGGAACTCCTTGCGCACACGTGCCGCGACCTTCGGCGCGGTCTCCGGCTTGCGCAGGCCGACCGTCGACTTCTGCACCAGCGTATCGAGGTCGACGCCCTGGATCAGGTCGACCGGGTCGATCACGTTGCCCTCCGACTTGCTCATCTTCTTGCCGTCGCCGTCGCGCACCATGCCGTGGATGTAGACGGTGCGAAACGGCACGCGACCGGTGAAGTGCGTCGTCATCATGATCATGCGCGCGACCCAGAAGAAGATGATCTCGTGGCCGGTGACCAGCACGCTGGACGGCAGGAACAGGTCCATCTCCTTGGTCTGCTCGGGCCAGCCCAGCGTCGAGAACGGCACCATCGCCGACGAGTACCAGGTGTCGAGCACGTCTTCGTCGCGCCGCAGTTCACCTGCGTAGCCGGCCGCAGTCGCCTTCGCGCGCGCCTCGTCGACGTTGCGGCCGACGAAGATCTCGCCGCCCGTGCCGTACCACGCGGGAATCTGATGGCCCCACCACAGTTGGCGCGAGATGCACCAGTCCTGGATGTTCTTCATCCACTGGTCGTAAGTGTTGACCCAGTTCTCGGGCACGAACCGGACTTCGCCCGAGGCCACCGCGTCGATCGCCTTCTGCGCGATCGACTTGCCGTCGAGCGCGACCTTGCTGACCGCCATGAACCACTGCTCGGTCAACATCGGCTCGATCACCGCGCCTGTGCGGGCGCAGCGCGGCACCATCAGCTTGTGTTTCTTCGTCTCGGCGAGGAAGCCCTGTGCGTCGAGATCGGCCACGATCTTCTTACGTGCAACGAAGCGATCGAGGCCGCGGTACGCCTCGGGCGCGTTGTCGTTGATCTTCGCGTCGAGGGTCAGCACGCCGATGATCGGCAGGTCGTGGCGCAGGCCGACGGCGTAGTCGTTCGCGTCGTGCGCCGGCGTGACCTTGACGACGCCGGTGCCGAACGCGCGGTCGACATAGTCATCGGCGATCACCGCAATCTCGCGATCGCACAGCGGCAGACGCACTTTTCTGCCGATCAGCGCGGTGTAGCGCTCGTCGTCCGGGTGCACCATCACGGCAACGTCGCCGAGCATCGTTTCGGGCCGCGTCGTCGCGACCACGAGTTCGCCCGGACCGTCCACCAGCGGGTAGCGGATCATCCACAGAAAACCGTCTTCCTCCTCGCTCTCGACCTCGAGGTCGGAGACCGCTGACTTCAGCACCGGATCCCAGCTCACCAGCCGCTTGCCGCGATAGATCAGGCCCTGCTCGTGCAGCTTGACGAAGGTGTCGGTGACGAGCGCCGAGCGCGTCTCGTCCATCGTGAAGTACTCGCGCGACCAATCGACGCTCGCGCCCATGCGGCGCATCTGGTTCGTGATGGTCGCGCCCGACTGTTCCTTCCACTCCCAGACCTTGGCGACGAAGTTTTTGCGGCCGAGCTCGTGGCGGCTGATCTTCTGCGCTTCGAGCTGGCGTTCGACGACGATCTGCGTCGCGATGCCGGCGTGGTCGGTACCCGGCACCCAGAGCGTGTTGTCGCCGCGCATCCGGTGGTAGCGCGTCAGCGAATCCATGATCGTCTGGTTGAACGCGTGCCCCATGTGCAGCGTACCGGTCACGTTCGGCGGCGGCAGCTGGATGCTGAACGAGGGCTTGCCGGGGTCGAGCGTCGGCGCGAAGGCGCCGGGCTCGTTCCAGCGCTGCGCCCAGCGGGCCTCGATGGCGGAAGGTTCAAACGATTTGGCGAGTTCG
>JANMWQ010000682.1:0-4261 GCA_031394085.1 Rhizobacter sp.
AATCTGCTGTTCGCGATCGACCGGAGTGCGGCTTCGGCGTTGCCGTGGTGGTTCATGTTTCCGGTGCTGACCATCGCTGCCGAGCGACTCGAGATGACGCGCCTGATGCGTCGGCACCCCTGGGCGCTGGCCTCGTTGATCGCCGTGCTGTTCGCGCTGGTGTCCGGTGCGGCGCTGTCCCTCGGGGCGCGGGCAGAAGGCGGCGTCTTGTTCGGCCTTTCGCTGTCGGCGCTCGCCGTGTGGTTGGGCTTGTTCGACATCGCGCGCCGAACCGTATTCGCGCGTGGCTTGAGTCGCTACATGGCGCTTTGCCTGCTGGCCGGCTATGGGTGGTTGGGCGTGGCGGGCCTGGCGTGGTGTGCGATGGCGTTGGGCTGGCCGGCGCGCGACATCGCCTTTCACGCGCTCGGCCTGGGGTTCATCGCCAGCATGGTGATGGGGCATGCGCCCGTTATCTTGCCGGCCGTCGTTCGCATCAAGCTGCGCTTCGGCCCGTGGTTTTACGTTCCGCTCGCATGGCTACATGCCTCGCTGCTGCTGCGCCTGGCCGGCGGAATGAGTGATCAGCCCGTGCGGCTGCTCGGTGCGGAACTCAACGCGGCTGCACTGGTCGCGTTCGTGGCGACGCTTGCCGGGTCGGCGATTGGTTGGCGTTCGCAGCAAGGCCGTTCGCCACCGCTGGAAAACGCCTGAGCGCAAAGCTTTTCAGGGTCCGGGTTCCGTGGATAACCGCTGTGTGATTGATGCGGATCAACGCAGGGCAGGGGCCTCGTCCATACGATAGATGCATACCCAATGAATCTTTCGCCCGGTACCCGTACCGTCATCACGCCCGCAGGACTCCCATGAACTCTCCACTCAAAACGCTCTTCGTCGGTGCCCTGATCGCATCGGGGCTGGTCACGGGCTTCGGCGCGCCCACCGCGACGCAGGTGACCGAGAAACCGGCGCCGACAAAATGGGCCGGTGACTTCGGGCCGCCGCAAGGCGCGCCGATCCGCGCCATCCTCACGAGCCCGCCGAACGTGCCGCCGCCGACGAACCGCAAGGCGCCGGCCAAGGTCATCGTCGAACTCGAGGTGGTCGAAAAAGAGATGCCGATCTCCGAGGGCGTGTCCTACACCTTCTGGACCTTCGGCGGCACCGTGCCGGGCAGCTTCATCCGCGTGCGCCAGGGCGACACGGTCGAGTTCCATCTGAAGAACAGCCCGACCAGCAAGATGCCGCACAACATCGACCTGCACGGCGTCACCGGCCCGGGCGGTGGGGCGGCCTCGACCTTTACCGCGCCGGGCCACGAGTCGCAGTTCACGTTCAAGGCGCTCAACGAAGGCATCTACATCTACCACTGCGCCACCGCGCCGGTCGGCATGCACGTGGCCAACGGCATGTACGGCCTGATCCTGGTCGAGCCGCCGCAAGGCCTGCCGAAGGTCGACCACGAGTACTACGTGATGCAGGGCGATTTCTACACCACCGGCAAGTACCGCGAGAAAGGCCTGCAACCCTTCGACATGGAAAAAGCGATCGACGAACGGCCGACCTACGTGCTGTTCAACGGTGCCGAAGGTTCGATGACGGGCGACAAGGCCATCACCGCGAAGACCGGCGAGACGGTTCGCCTGTTCGTCGGCAACGGTGGGCCGAACCTGGTGTCGAGCTTTCACGTCATCGGCGCGATCTTCGACGAGGTGCGCTACGAAGGCGGCAGCAACGTGCAGAAGAACGTGCAGACCACGTTGATCCCGGCCGGTGGCGCCGCCGTGGTCAAGTTCACCACCAAGGTGCCGGGCAGCTACGTGCTCGTCGATCACTCGATCCTTCGCGCCTTCAACAAGGGCGCGCTCGCGATCATGAAAGTCAGCGGCCCCGAAGACAAGTCGATCTACTCGGGCAAGGAACTCGACTCGGTGTACCTGGGCGACCGGTCGCAGCCGAACCTGAACGCGGTATCGGCCGCGACACAAGCCGCTGCCGCGGGCACCCTGACTCAGCGCGATCAGGTCCTGGCGGGCCAGGCCCTGTTCGCTGGCGCGTGCTCGGTGTGCCACCAGGCCAACGGCGCCGGCCTGCCGGGCGTGTTTCCGCCGCTGGCCAAGTCCGACTATCTGGCGGCCGATCCGAAGCGCGCGATCAGCGTCCTGTTGCACGGCCTGACCGGCAAGGTCACCGTCAACGGCAGCGACTACGACTCGGTCATGCCGCCGATGAACCAACTCAACGACGACGAGGTCGCGAACATCCTGACGTATGCGCTGAACAGCTGGGGCAATCCGGGCGGACGTGTCCTCGCCGACGACGTAAAGAAGGTCCGGGCTGCCAAAGCGCCTTCGGCTGCGGCGGCCCCGCATTGAGTTTGCCGATGTCGCTGCTGATGAACCTCGGCGTCACCGGTCTGCGCGCGACGGCGAGGCGGCCTCTCGCCGGCCTGCTGATCGCGCTGTCGGCGGCGACAACGGCCGGCGCTGTCGAGTACGTGGAAGTGCCGGGCGGCACGTTGGCCAGCGTGCTGGCCAACGACGCCGACAACGCGCCGGTCGCGGTCAGGCGCTACGCGATGCGCGTGACGCCGGTCACGCAGCGCGAACTGCAGCGATTCGTCGTGGCGCACGCCGAATGGCAGCGCGGCCGCACCCCTCGCACCTTTGCCGATGGCGGCTACCTGCAGCACTGGCGCAGCCCGGTCGATCTTGCCGATGCGGCCTCCGAGCAGCAGCCTGCGACGAACGTCAGCTGGTTCGCGGCGCAGGCGTTCTGCGAAGCCGAAGGCGGCCGACTGCCGACCTGGACCCAATGGGAATACGCGGCCGCGGCCGACGCCACCCGGCGCGATGCGCGCGGCGACCCGGCATGGCTGGCGAAGATCCTGGCGTGGTACGCGCGGCCCGCTACCACGGCGCTGCCGGCGGTGGGCGGCGCTGCCAACGTCTACGGCGTGCGCGACCTGCACGGGCTGGTGTGGGAGTGGGTCGACGACTTCAACGCCTTGCTCGTGAGCCCGGACAGCCGCGCCGGCGACGATCCCGAAAAGCTCAAGTTCTGCGGCGCGGGTGCGATCAATCTGCAGGACCGACAGAACTATGCCGTGCTGATGCGCATCGCGCTGCTTTCGTCACTCGACGCCGCGGACAGCACCAGCAGCCTGGGCTTTCGCTGTGTTCGGCCCCTTTCCACGGAGACCCCATGAACCCTTCCGAATACCTTCGGCGCCTTGCTTTGTCGATCCTCTCGCTCGGCGCATTGATGTCTGCCGATGCGGCGCCAAGCGATGCACCTGCATCATCGGCAGGTGCTGCGGTCGCCGCGACCCGGGGCGCGCTGCCGAGCGACTCGATCTATCAACTGGGCGCGTCGCTCACCGACCAGAACGGGCGCACGTTCGTGATGGACGCGCGTCGCGGCCAACCGATGCTGGTCAGCATGTTCTACACCTCGTGTCAGTTCGTGTGCCCGATGCTGATCGACGCCTTGCGCGACACGGAGGCCAAGCTGACACCCGAAGAGCGCAAGCATCTGTCGGTGCTGATGGTGAGTTTCGATCCGGCACACGACACGGTCGAGGTGCTGAAGCGCACCGCCGATCAGCGGCAGCTCGATGACAAGCACTGGACGCTGGCGCGCACCGACGCCGCCACCGTGCGCAAGCTCGCAGCGGTGCTTCGCATCCAGTACCGGGCATTGGCGAACGGCGACTTCAACCACACGACCGCGCTGATTCTGGTCGACGCCGACGGCCACATCGTCGGGCGGACGACGCAACTCGGCGATGCCGATCCGGCCTTCGTCAAGCGGGTCAAAGCCAGCGTTCAGTCGCTCTCGAATTGACATGAACCGCGTGCCCGAATCCCACGGTGACATTGCCGGCGAGTTGCTCGATGTGCTTCGGGCGAGCCAGCTCGCACCGCTCCACCTCGGCGGGCGCAGGCTGCTGCCGATCGTGCAGGGCGGGATGGGCGTCGGCATCTCGGCGCACCGGCTCGCGGGCAGCGTCGCCGCCCTGGGCGCGGTCGGTACAATTTCGTCGATCGACCTGCGGCGCCATCATCCCGACCTGATGGCGCGGACCCGCGATCTCGCCCCCGGCGCCGCCGCCACGCTGGCCGCCAAGCGGGCCATCAACGAGGCCAACCTCGAAGCGCTCGAGCGCGAGATTCGGGCCGCCCGGGTCTTGTCGGGCGGGCGGGGTCTGCTGGCGATCAACGTGATGCGCGCGGTGAGCGAGTACGGACCCTCGGTCACGAAGGCGCTCGAATGCGGCATC
>JANMWQ010000336.1:0-2263 GCA_031394085.1 Rhizobacter sp.
TCGGTCTCGTTGCGCGAATACTGCATGCGGATCAGGTGCGCGATCGCATCGCGCTGGCCGAGTTTGTCACCGACCCGCATGATCATGCGCATCTCGGTGTAATCGGCCGGCGCGCCGATGCCATAGATCGCGCTGACCGAGGCGACGATGACGACGTCTTTGCGCTCCAGCACGCTCTTCGTCGCCGAGAGCCGCATCTGCTCGATGTGCTCGTTGATCGCGCTGTCTTTTTCGATGAACAGGTCGCGCTGCGGCACGTAGGCCTCGGGCTGGTAGTAGTCGTAGTAGCTGACGAAATACTCGACCGCATTCCTCGGAAAGAACTCGCGAAACTCGGCGTAGAGCTGCGCGGCGAGCGTCTTGTTCGGTGCGAACACGATCGCCGGCTTGCCCATTTGCGCGATCACGTTGGCCATCGTGAAGGTCTTGCCGGAGCCGGTCACGCCAAGCAGCGTCTGAAAGCTCAGGCCGTCGCGCAAGCCTTCGATCAGGCCGGTGATCGCGGTCGGCTGGTCGCCGGCCGGCGAATAGGGCTGAAACAGCTGGAACGGCGAATCCGGGTACGTGACGAACTGGCCTTCAGGCTCAGCCGCGGCCGAATTGGCAACACCAGCGGGATCGATGACTTCGGACAGCTCGGGCATGGCAGATAAAATCTCCGGGAATCTTTCGGCAAGCGCGCCTTCGCGCAACCGCACAGGTTAACGGCAAACCCCACGCCCATCTACTGACAAGGACTCGTCATGCCTTCTCTCTTCGCCGCCGTCGAACTGGCGCCCCGCGACCCGATCCTGGGCCTGAACGAGCAGTTCAACGCCGATCCGAACCCGGCGAAAGTCAACCTCGGCGTGGGCGTCTACTTCGACGACAACGGCAAGCTGCCGCTGCTCGAATGCGTGCAGGCTGCCGAGAAGATGATGATGGAGGCGCCGAAGGCAAGGGGCTACCTGCCGATCGACGGCATCGCGGCCTACGACAAGGCGGCGCAGGCCCTTGTCTTTGGCGCCGACAGCGCGGCAGTCAAAGCCGGTCGCATCGCGACCGTGCAGGCCGTCGGCGGCACCGGCGGGCTCAAGGTCGGTGCCGATTTTCTGAAACGCATGGGCCGTGAAGGGGCCGCTTCGTCGCCCGTCGCAGACGCCAAAGTGCTGATCAGCGACCCGAGCTGGGAGAACCACCGCGCACTGTTCGAGGGCGCCGGCTTCGCGGTCGAGCAGTACCCGTACTACGACGCCGCCGCGCGTGGCATCGACTTCGACGGCATGCTGGCAGCACTCGACCAGGCCGTCGCCGGCACCATCATCGTGCTGCACGCGTGCTGCCACAACCCGACCGGCTACGACATCACGCTCGACCAGTGGGAACGGGTGATCGCCACCGTCAAGTCGCGCCGCCTCGTGCCGTTCCTCGACATGGCGTACCAAGGCTTCGGCGAAGGCATCGAAGAAGACGGCGCGGTCGTCCGCCTGTTCATGGCCGCTGACCTCGATTTCTTGGTCGCGACCAGCTTCTCGAAGAGCTTTTCGCTCTACGGCGAGCGCGTCGGTGCACTCAGCGTCGTCTGCAAATCGAAAGATGAATCCGCACGCGTGCTGAGCCAGTTGAAGCGCGTGATCCGCACCAACTACTCGAACCCGCCGACGCACGGCGCGCAGGTCGTAGCCCTGGTGCTGACCACACCGGCACTTCGCACGATGTGGGAAGGCGAACTCGCCGGCATGCGCGTGCGCATCAAGCAAATGCGCGTCGCGCTGCAAGCCAAGCTCGAAGCCGCCGGGCTGAAGCAGGATGTCAGCTTCATCACGCGCCAGAAAGGCATGTTCAGCTACTCCGGTCTGAGCAAGCCGCAGATGGAAAGGCTGCGCATCGAGTTCGGCATCTACGGCGTCGACTCGGGCCGCATCTGCGTGGCCGCGTTGAACAGCAAGAACATCGACGCGACCGTGGTGGCGATCGCCACGGTGTCGGCCTGAGCCACGCCCGCCTGTCGAACAAGCCCCGCATCGAGACATTGATCCGAATTTGACCCCGGATGCGAGTGCTGCAAGATGAGACGCGCGCGCCTAGAATGCTGCGTTGCACAAAAGTACGTAGCAGGCCGCGCGGTCTGCTCCAGGTCACTCACGAGGCACCCCCATGCTGTACCAGCTTTATGAATCCCAGCGCGCACTGCTGAGCCCCTTCGCCGAGTTCGCCAGCGCGACGTCGAAGCTGTACAACCATCCGTTGTCGCCGTTCGCTCACACCCCCGGTGCGCAGCGGG